>NZ_RDQG01000066.1 GCF_003697815.1 Halalkalicoccus subterraneus
CTGGATCGTGTTGATCTCGCCGTTGTGGATGATGTTCCGGTAGGGGTGGGCGAGATGCCACGCGCCGAGCGTGTTCGTCGAGAAGCGCTCGTGGACCATTACGAACGTCGATGTCACTCGCTCGTCGGTCAGATCGGGGTAGTAATCGGGGACCTGCTCGCCCTTCAACAGCCCCTTGTAGACGACCGTTTTCCGGTCCAGCGAGCAGACGTAAAACCGGCTCCATTCCTCGTTTTCCGCCTCCTTGACCCGGTTTTCGAGTGCCCGGCGACCGACGTAGAGCGCGCGGTCGAACTCGTCCCCCGAGAGTTCTTGCGGTTGTACGAAACACTGCCACACGTCCGGTTCCGAATCGAGTGCCGTCTGGCCGATCTCGGTGTTGTCCGTCGGTACGTCACGCCACGCGAACACCTCTACGCCGTGGTCGGAAAGCGTCTCCGTGACGAGTTCCTGAAGCTCCGCGCGTGCTTCCTCTCCCTGCGGGAGGAAAAACGAGCCGACGGCGTACGTCTCGGGAAGTTCGCAGTCGAGAACCTCGGCGAAGAAGTCGTCGGGTCGCTGAAGCAGTATTCCCGCCCCGTCGCCGGTGCTCTCCTCCGCACCGGTCGTCCCCCGGTGTTCGAGGTTCGAAAGCAGTTCGAGCCCCTCCGCGACGACACCGTTGTCGGCCCCCCCGTCGAGATCCATCACGACGCCGACCCCGCAGTTCGATCGCTCGTCGGTCGGGTCAGCGAGCCCCCGCTGGGTAGTCGTCCCGCTAGCGTGGTTGGTCATACTGTCACAGGGGGTTCTCACCCTTATTAACGTGTTCCTGAAGGACTAAGGATCTGTTAATGCCATATTATGATCCTTATGTCACTCATGAACAACCAGGATGTATTAACATCCGTTTGATGAAGATCTGAGAGGCGACCGGTTTCGAGAGGTTTTCTCCTATCTATCGGACGTCCGTCTGCTTTAACGTTGGAGTTTCTGTCCCCCCGGACTTCACGCCTTCTCATATGGTATAGGTCTGTTAATAGATCCCCTTTCGACGCGACTCTAATTCGTGAACCTTCACTCGTTTCCCACCGCATTCGTCTGCTCTCTCCTCCATAATCCACTCTGTCGAACTCCTATCCATTCAATATCCTCGCTACCGAAACAGCCGGTAGATAGTTCGTGCATATGTTATAATCCTCTGCGGCGGTCGAAGAAATAAGAACGATATCATTTGGGAAATGATACTCCTCACGCGCACTGTAGTCAGTATACAAACCGATCGACTATCTCGAACGAGCCCCGGACTGCGAAGAAGATTGAGGCGACGAGAACGATCCCCGTCGCATAGAACGGTATCGGTGTTCCTATACCGAGGACTCCGATGATAAAGTTCACTACGTTGTAGAAGAGGCCGAACAATATAGGCGCGACGAACAGCAACGAGAGTATGAGGGCGCCGATCCGCCCCGCTCTGTTCGAGCTGACTTTGTTAAGGACGTTACGTATATCCATCATAACAATATATATCCCAAAAGGTAATAAAAATTCACTGAAACCGTTCTGGAGTGACCTCGTGGACGGGTCGTAAGCCGATTCCGGCCGATCAGTCGATGTTTCGGAACCGTTCGGGCGCTACGATTCAGTACGACTTCGCGAAGTAGGCCGTCTCCTCCGCGCTTTCCCCACAGATCGCACACTCGCCCTCTGGCTCCTCGCCTTCCATCGGGACCATCACGATCTCGGCGGCGATCTCCTCTTTGATGGCGGTCTCGCAGTCCTCCTCGCCGCACCACGGTGCGCGGACGTACCCACCAAAGCGGCCGATCGTCCCGAGGATCTCCTCGCGGCTCTCCGCCTCGCGGACGTTCTCCTCCAAGTTCTCCTCGGCGGTAGCGTACAGTTTCGCGTAGACGGTGTCGAGGTGCTCCTCGACTGCCTCGACGATCCCCTCGCGCCCTTCGACTGTGTTCACCCCGTCGGGGCGGTGGACCGCCGTTACTTCGTCGTCTTCGACCTCGTGGGGGCCGATTTCGAGGCGAAGTGGCGTGCCCAGCAGCTCCCACTCGTTGAACTTGAAGCCCGGGTTGCGCTCGTCGCGGTCGTCCAACTCGACGCGGAAGCCCGCATCGTCGAGTTCGTCGGCGATCCCTTCGCTGTATTCTAAGACTTGTTCGCGGTTCTCCTCCTGCCAGATCGGGACGACGACGACCTGTTCGGGGGCGACCGTCGGCGGGAGGACGAGCCCCTGGTCGTCCGAATGGGTCATGATCAGCGCGCCGATCGCCCTCCATGAAAGGCCCCACGAGGTGGTGTGTGCGACCGTCTCCTCCTCGTCCTCGTCGACGAAGGTGATGTCGAACGCCTCCGCGAACGACTGGCCGAGGTGGTGGCTCGTCCCGCCCTGCACGCTCTTGCCGTCCGGCATCAGTGCCTCGACGGTCGTGGTCGTCTCGGCGCCAGGGAACTTGTCGTGGTCGGGCTTTCGACCGCGCATCACCGGGATCGCGAGCACGTCCTCGTAGACGTCCTCGTACTGCTCCAGTCTGGTCATCGTCTCCTCCCAGGCGTCGTCATGGTCCCGATGGGCCGTGTGGCCCTCCTGCCAGAGGAACTCCTTGGTTCGGAAGAACGGTTTGGTCTCGGTGGCCTCCCACCGAACCACGGAACACCACTGATTGACTCGCATGGGGAGGTCGCGGTGGCTGCGGATCCACTGGCTCAGGAAGGGTGCGATGATCGACTCGCTGGTCGGGCGCACGGCGAGTCGTTCCTCCAGTTCGTCGTGGCCGCCCTGCGTGACCCACGCGACCTCGGGGTCGAACCCCTCGACGACGTCCTTTTCGCGCTCGAGGTAGCTCTCGGGGATGAAGAGGGGAAAGTAGGCGTTCTGTACGCCCGTCTCTTTGAACCGACCGTCGAGGTAGGACTGGATCGCCTCCCAGAGCGCGTACCCGCGGGGCCGGGTGACGATGAAGCCGCCCATCGGTGCGTAGTCGGCGAGTTTCGCCTTCCGGACGACCTCGGCGTACCACTCGCCGGGGCTGTGCTCCTTCGACTCGGTGATGCCGAGCTCCTGGTCGTTGCTCATATTCGTTGGTGCCCGACGATTCGCTTAAACCCGCGGTATTCGCGACCGACGGTTGTCGGCTCGTTCCGTCGATCTCTCCCTTGCCGTTGACCGTCCGGTTCGTCTTAGCGTGTCGGTAACTATTCGTGTTGTCGTTCCTACACTCGCGTATGGTCGGCGTTTGGGGCGTAGCGGGGGACCTCGAAAAGGAGGTCGCGGCGCGGATCGAGCCGCTGCTGTGGGACGGGAGCGAAACGATCGAAACGACCGCCGCCGACCGGCTCCAGATCGTCACGGCGACTCACGATCGGTCGCCCGATTCGGTTCGAACCGACGGCCACGATACCGTCTGGACGGTCGGCGAGGTCCACGGCTACGAGGGGGATACCTACGAGAACCGGTACGGGTTCCGCTGCAGCGCATCGGAGTACGCCGCCGACCTGTACCGCACCCACGGCCTCGAGTTCGCCGCTGGGATGAACGCTACCGCGAGCGTGTTCATCCATCAGCGCGACCGAAACCGGCTCGTCGTCGCTACCGACCGATTGGGGTCGCATCCGGTCTACTACGCCGAGCTCGACGACGGGGTCGTCTTCTCGACCAGCATCCAGGCCGTTCTCGCTCACCCGGCCGTCGACCCGGCCCTCGACACCGAGGGACTGTATTCGTATTTCGCTTTCAACCGCGTTCCCGGTGTGGATACCCCGTTCGAGGCTATCTCGACGCTTCCACCGGGGGCGATCGCGACGATCGATCTCGATTCCGGCTCGCTCGGTATCGACTGCTACTGGCGCCTCGAATACGATCCGATCGACCGGTCGTTTTCGTACTTCGTCGACCGGTTCGTCGAGCTTCTCCAGCGGGTGTTCGAGGAGCGAGCGGCCGACGACCGGCGCTACGGCATCCTCCTCTCGGGCGGAAGCGACTCGCGGCTCCTCCTCGCGGCGGGCGACATCCCCGTTGCCTATCATCTGGCCGACTGGATGAGCCGCGAGGCCCGCACCGCGGAACGCGTCGCCTTCCTCGGTGACGCCGATTTTCGGCTACTCAGACGGCCCGACGACCACATCGAGCGCATGCTCGAACGGGTCCCCTCGCGGATGAACTTCAACGGTCGGTTCGACCAAGCGCATCTGAACGGGTTCGACGGGCGAATCCGCGCGGAGTGTGACGTCCTCGTCACCGGGCTGTACGGCGATTCGTTCTTCAAAGGCGGGCTCGTCCCGTCGTTCGATCTCGATCTGGGCTCGGTCGGATCGGTCTCGGTACCGGTCGAACGCCGGATCGACTCCGTCGAGGACGCCCTCGACGCGCTCGGCGGATCGCTCCCGCCGTTTCTCGAGACGCCGCCGGAGTTGGATTCGGTCCTGCGCTCGCGGCTCTCGGAACGCCCCGACGGATCGGTGACGTTCCACGGGATCGAGTACTCCTCGCCCTCCGACCTCGCGCTCTTCGAGTCGTACTATCCGCTGTCGAACGACAGCGATTATCACTACTTCGGACTCTCCCAGATGGCCCCCCAGTGGGCCCCGTTTCTCGACAACCGGTTCATCGATCTGGCCCGCTCGATGCCCGCGCGCTACCACATCCGCCGGGACGTCATCACCGCCGCCCTCCGCGCGCTCTCGCCTGCGCTCTCGGCGGTTCCCCACTCCGAAACCGGGGTCCGCCCGACGAGCCCGTTTCCCATCGACCACCTCACCAAGTACGGGTCGCTCTTCTGGCGAAAGCACGTCGCCGACGAGCGCCTCCCCCAGACGTACTACTCGCGGGGACCGTGGCGCGACCGCAGGGCGGTACTCCGCGAGCGCGGCTTCGGTCGCGAGGTCCTCGCCCGAAACGACGACCTCCTCCGCGACCTCCCGTTTCTCGACCGGGAGGCCGCCTACCGGTGTCACGACGCTCACATGGCCGGCGAGGATCACACTGCCGCGCTCTACACCCTCCTTACCGTCCTCGAAATGCCGGTCTTCGATGCGGTCGCCGGGCCGTGACCGTCGCGGCCCACGGGTGCCGCGTCGATGTAGCGGCTCCGGTGCCGGTCAGTGTCCACCGGAGATGTACGCGAAAAACCGGTTGCACAGCGCGATCGCCGCAGCGACGACGAGGGCGACGGTCGCGAGCAGCCAGACGTTGTTGAGGGCCACGAGGGCGGCCGGCGCGGACCCCCAGGCCGCCATCGCCGCCGATAGCACGAGCACGCCGGTGATACCCGCAAGGGTCAGCGCGTAGAGCGTCCGCATCGCCGGCGATACGCTACCGATGGGTTTCAACCCCTCGTTGTGCCGTCCCCGCCTCAGTGCTTCCGGTTCGGCTCGACGGCGAACGGGCTTTCGGCCTCGGTCCAGTTCCAGCCCGGCAACCGCGTCTGGACGCCGGCGGCGAGCGCCGCCTCCAGGTCGTCGGTGCCGGCCCCCTCGCCGGCGTGATGGTGGATGTCCGCGTAGTGGAACGTCGCCTCGGCCAGCAGCCGGCGGGGCTGGTCGCCGGCGATCATCGCGGCCAGCTCCCGGCCCAACAGCTCGTCAACGACGAACCCCGGATAGTCGCCCTCGACGTCGAGCTCGCGGAGGATCGCCACGAGCGCGGCGACGTTGACCGCGCGGTCACCGTTCGCGCCGACCGCGTCGATGGCTTCGTGATACCCTTCGGCCGAGATCGGGTCGACCTCGGTGGCGAAGGCCTCGCCGAGGTCGGCGCGAACCGAGTTCACGAGCGGAACGACGGTCGAGTGACGGTCATGGATCCAGTCGAACTGCGCCTCGACTCCCGCCGGTGTGAGCTGCATGGCGTGCGTTAGGCCGAAGGGATTTTATAATACCAACGTCATACCGTCGAGCAAGCGGGTTTTCCTCGGCAGTGTCCGGGGCCCAGACCGGTATCGCCACTGGTAGCTGTATCGCGTCCACTGACGATGTCTCCAATGTCACGTTCGAACGGATCGACCGTCACGAGCGACCCGATCGCTCGACGACGCTCCTCCGGCGTGGCGGCGCGCCCGCGACTCCAGTCTCACCTATGAGCACGGTAGATCAGAAACTCGACGACGCACTCGAAACGATCAGAAACGAAATCCCGGCCGACATCTCCGTCTCCGACGTCACCTACGAGGGGCCGGAGCTCGTCGTCTACACGCGCGAGCCAAAGAAGTTCGCCCAGCAGGGCGATCTGGTTCGCCAACTCGCGAGCAAGCTTCGCAAACGCATCACCGTCCGCCCGGATCCGGACGTGCTCGCGCCGCCCGAGAAGGCCCGCGAGCGCATCCGATCGGTCATCCCCGACGACGCCGGTGTCACGGACCTCGACTTCCACGCCGACACCGGCGAGGTCGTCATCGAGGCCCAGAAACCGGGCATGGTGATCGGCCGCCACGGCTCGACGCTCCGGGAGATCACCAAGGAGGTGGGCTGGACGCCCGAGGTCGTCCGCACGCCACCCATCGAGTCCCCGACGGTTTCGAACGTCCGGAACTTCCTCAAACAGGAGCGCGACGATCGGCGCGACATCTTAGAGCGGGTCGGCCGCCAGATCCACCGCGAGCAACTCTCCGACGAGCAGTGGGTCCGGATCACGACCCTCGGGTGCTGTCGCGAGGTCGGACGGGCCTCCTTCATCCTCTCGACGGCCGACACCCGGATCCTGATCGACTGTGGTGACAAACCCGGCGCGGAGGGCGAGGTCCCCTATCTGCAGGTGCCCGAAGCGCTCGGATCGGGAGCGAACTCCATCGACGCGGTCGTGCTGACCCACGCCCACCTCGACCACTCGGCGCTGCTCCCCCTCCTCTTCAAGTACGGCTACGACGGTCCGATCTATACCACTGAACCGACACGGGACCTGATGGGGCTGCTCCAACTGGACTATCTGGACGTCGCCGCAAAGGAGGGCCGCACGCCGCCGTATGCCTCGGAGATGGTTCGAGAGACGATCAAACACACCATCCCGATCGAGTACGGCGACGTCACCGACATCGCGCCCGACGTCAAGCTCACGATGCACAACGCGGGCCACATCCTCGGGAGTTCCGTCTGTCACTTCCACATCGGTAACGGGATGTACAACGTCGCGTTCTCGGGCGACATCCACTACGACGAGACGCGCCTGCTCAACGGTGCGGTCAACGACTTCCCGCGCGTCGAGACGCTCGTGCTCGAATCGACCTACGGGGGACGTAACGACTACCAGACCGACCAGAGCGACTCGGAGAAGAACCTCGTCGAGACGATCAACGAGGCCTACGACCGGGGCGGAAAGATCGTCATCCCCGCCTTCGCCGTCGGGCGCTCCCAGGAGATCATGCTCGTCCTTGAGGAGGCGATGCGAAAGGACAAGATCCCCGAGATGCCGATCCACCTCGACGGGATGATCTGGGAGGCGACGGCGATCCACACCACCTACCCCGAGTACCTGAACGACGACGTCCGGGACCGGATCTTCCACGACGACCAGAACCCCTTCCTCGCGGACTACTTCAACCACATCGACCGCGGCGAGGACGAGCGCCAGGAGGTCGCCGACGGCGAGCCCTGTATCATCCTTTCGACCTCCGGGATGGTCACCGGCGGGCCGATCATGTCCTGGCTCGAACACCTCGGACCGGACCCGGACAACACGATGGTGTTCGTGGGCTACCAGGCCCAGGGCACGATGGGCCGGCGGATCCAGAGCGGCCGCGACGAGATCGCGATGGGCAACAGCCGCGGCCCCGCCGACCGGCTCAAGCTGAACCTCGAAGTCGAGACCGTCGATGGCTTCTCGGGTCACGCCGACCGCCAGGGCCTCGAGAACTTCGTCAAGACGATGAACCCCCGCCCGGAGAAGGTGCTCTGTGTCCACGGCGATGAGCGCTCGGTCCAGGACCTCTCCTCGGCGCTGTACCACAACTACAACATGCGGACGTTCTCCCCGAAGAACTTGGAAACGTTCCGCTTCAAGTGAAAGCCCTCGGCTGACCCTGGCGGGTCAGCCTCGCCCTTTTCATTTCCGGCCAGGTTCGGCCTAGTCGCGGTGCGCGATCGCGCACCGCTCTCGGCGACGCCAGCCTTTCCCCGCTCCGCTCACGCGGGCGGCGAGACATGCCGCCCGCGTTCGCACCGGCCACCGCGTCCACACAGCAATCGAACCGCAACGAACCGTATAGCCGCCGAACAGTAACCGTTCTCACGCTAGGGCGCGAAACGGGACCAATGCGCCGGCTTGGCTCGCGGAAGTGGCTCGCCCTCGGAACTCTCCTCGCGGCGGTCGCCACGGCGGGGAGCCTCTACTTCAGCGAGGTGCTCGGCCTGACGCCGTGCGACCTCTGCTGGTACCAGCGAATCTTCATGTACCCGCTAGTGCCGGTTCTGGGGATCGCGGCGTTCGAGGACCGACCCACCGTCTCCGCCACCGCGCTCGCGCTCGCGATTCCCGGTGGGACGGTCGCGGCCTACCACTCGACCATCCAGCGGGTCGGAAGCGGGGCCTGCACGGTCGGCGGGGGCTGTACGTCGATCCAGTACGAACTGCTCGGGCTCTCGATCCCCAACATGGCGCTTCTCGCCTTTCTCCTCGTCGGAGTGGCGACGTTCGCCGCGAGCCGGTCGGCCTGACCCCGTCGGACGGTCCCCTTTATCTCCCCGCGGCGCGCGTCCCGCGTATGGCTTCGACCCGCGGGCTCGCTCGCGCCACGGCCGTCACCCTTGCGATGGTGCTGGTCGCCGCGGCGCTCGTCGGCCTCGTCTACGCCGAGACGCCCTACGGGCCCGACGAGGATCCCGCAGACCTCGCACCCGGCGTCTCAGTCACCGAAACCGAGACGGGCTATCTCCTCTCCGATGGTCCTCTCACCGACGATACCGTTGGATTAGTCTTCTACCCCGGCGCTCGGGTCGCCCCCGAGAGCTACCTCCCGCACCTCGCGCCGCTCGTCGCCGAACGAAACGCTGTCGTGATCGTCCCGGAGATGCCGCTCAACTTCGCGGTCTTCGATATCGACGCCGCCGACGAGGTGATGGCTTCTCAACCCGACATCGAGCGATGGTACGTCGGCGGGCACTCGCTGGGCGGCGCGATGGCCTGCGAGTACGCCGACGGCGAGCGGGTCGAGGGGCTCGTCCTCTTCGGCTCCTACTGCGCGAGCGATCTGAGCGAGTCGGAGACTCGGGGCCTGAGCGTTCTTGGGACCGCGGACGGCGTGATCGACGCCGAGCGCGAACGCGACTCGCGTGCGAACCTCCCGCCCGGTACGGAGATCGTCACGATCGAGGGGATGAACCACGCCCAGTTCGGACCGTACGGTCCCCAGCGAGGCGATAGTGATTCCGAAATCCCCGACGAAGTGGCCCGCGAACGGCTCTCAACGGTTCTAGTCGAGTGGTTCGAGCCCGTAACGGAGCCGCGCTAGTCGGCCTCGGCGGGGTCGACCGCCGTCTCGCTCACCTCGTCGACTCCGACCCGGTCACAGAGGTCGTACATCGGGCAGGCCTCGGGGCCGTCGAGGCAGGCGGGTTTGCGCGCCGAGCAGTACTCCCGGCCGAACTGGATGCTCACGGTGTGGCCGAACCCGCACTTCTCGGCGGGCACCTGCGCTTCGAGGATTTCACGGACCTCCTCGTGGTCCGCGTCGGGCGGGGCGATCCCCATGCGCCGGTAGATCCGATGGACGTGGGTATCGACGGGGAAGACGCCGCCCCGACCGCCCGAAAAGAGCAGCACGCAGTCGGCGGTTTTGGGTCCGACACCGTGTATTTCGAGCAACCGATCGCGAACTACCTCCGGTTCACCGTCACGGACGAACGCGTCGAACTCGGCCTCGGAGCCGAACTCCTCGCGGATCTCCTCGGCCGCCGCGATTATCACTTCCGACTTCCGGTTGTAGAGCCCCGCCGAACTGATCGTCTCGACGAGTTCGTCCTGATGAGCTTCGGCAAGGGCCTCGACTAGATCTCCATCGGAATACCGTTCCATCAACGACTCGTGGGCCGGCTGGCTCGCCTTGTCCGAGGTGTTCTGGCTCAAGATAGTACGGACGAGACACTCGAAGGCGTCCTGTCCTCCATACGTTTTCTGCCAGTAACGCTCCCCCAATCTATCGATCACCGCCTCGGTGCGGCTGTCGGCTTCGCTCGGATCGAACGTCGCCTCACTCCCGCCGCCGGGGCCGCCGCTGATGTTCTCGGCCGGTTCGTCTGCCATACCGCTCTTTGAGGCTTGATCGTACAAAAACCGCCGTTTGCACTCCCGCGTTATCGGGGTACTAACCCCGAACTAGTGGCAAAATAGTAATAAATATTGGCGACCGACCTCCCGCATGAACGTCCCACCCCTCGTGTGGGTGGTTACCGCCATCGTCGTTTCCGCATCGCTCATTGGGGTCGCGGGCGCATCAATGGTGAGCGAACCGGCCGATCGGTGCTTTCCCGATTCCGGCTACGAGTTCTCTGTCGGCAACGAGACGCGGGTCGATCTGACGCTTCACCTCTCCTTGCTTACGAACCTCGGTGATCCTGGTGGGTTGGGCGTCGAACTCCTCGGCTCAACGACCGATACGGATATCGTTTCGCTGCGAACCGGCGTGCTCTTCGACGGAGTCGAGAGCGCGGGCGGGTTCCTCTCCAACCCCTTCGAGTCGTTCTCGGTCGTCTTCGAGTACGCGCTACAGCTCCCAATGCTCGGTGAGGACGTTCGGTACGAAAGCGATGACGCGCCCGTGTCGGGTCCCATCGGGACGGCCGGCTGTTGATCGCCCTACTCGACTCGAACCCGCACCGTCAGGTCGGCGCCGTCGGCCAGCGCCGCGACGAACTCCCGGTCGAACCCCGCCGCCGCCGTCCCCGCACCGACCACGAACGTCCGCCCGTCGACGTACTCGCTGGTGCGCCCGACCATGCTTCGCTCGTTCTCGAAGGTGAGGTCGGGATGGCCCCGTCCGACGACCTCCTCGACGTGACCGTCAGCCTCGAAGGTGACGGTGATTTTCGCGTCCTCGTCCCGGCAGGCCTCGACGAACTCGGAGTCGAACTCCGTGGGCGCGCGGTCGGCTTCGACCGCGAGGATGCAGTCGCCGGCGGGCGTCAGCCAGTCGTCGGTCGTGACCTCGAAGGTACTCGCGTGCTCGGCACTGACGTTCTCGTGACCCCTCGCGCGGACGACTTCTTCCATACCTCCATTCCCCGCTCGGGGGCTTTCAGTCGAGCGGATCGTCGCCGTCCCGGTTCCAGGCCTCGCTCGCGAACTTCCCGTCGGCACGCTCGCGGGCGGCCGCCAGTTCGGCGTCGCTCCACGTCCCCTCCTCGGCGCCGGCCCACGCTCTCAGGGACTCCTCGAGCGCCTCGACGGCCCGCTCGCGACCGTCGACCCCCTGCTGTCGAAGGCTCGTCACACGCGCTTCGAACTCCTCGGGGGTCGTTTCGGGGTTCGCGAAGGCCGAGAGATGGCGCTCGGGCAGCGACTCGAAGGAGATCGAACCGTGCTGAATGATCGCGTCCTTCCGCCTGTACTGGGCGTTCCCGCTCAGCTTCTTCCCGCCCGCGACCACGTCGTGGGCCGGATGCAGTTCCCGCAGGTAGCAGGCCGGCTGGTGGATCTCCGGCTGAGATTCCTCGGCGAACCCCGCCTCGACGCCCAGTCGCTCGAAGGCGTCGAGGATCGGCTCGCAGAGCAGTTCGTACGTCTCCATTAGGTTCCCGGGCAACTCCGCCGCGGGCGCGACGATCGAGTAGGAGATGTCCCCCCACGAGTCGTGGTAGATCCCCCCGCCGCCGGTCGGCCGCCGCGTGACGGTGATTCCCTCCCGGTCGCAGAAGGTCCAGTCCACGGTCGCGGGATCCTGATGGTAGCCAAGCGAGAGCGTACTCGGTTCCCAGCGATACACCCGCAGGGTTCTCGGGCCGCCTGCGGCGGCCGTGGCGGCCGCGACCTCGTCGAGCGCCATGTTGATCGTCCCCTCCTGGGACTCCTCGCGGACGAGCCGCCACTCCCGCTCCGTTCGCTCCATACGTTGACTACCGCCGACCGCCCCAAAGCGGTTCCGAACGACCCCGTTTCCGATATAATTTCCATACTAGAAATACCTGAAAGCATTTACCGGGGTCGGAGAATGGCGGGGTATGGACAGACGAACGTTCCTCGCCACCGCCGGTGCGGGCTTCGGGCTCGCGACCGGTGCTGTCAGTGCCGCCCCCTCCTCCGATCGTCCACCGCTCAGGCTCTACTCGCCGGCCAGCCAGCTCGCCCCCGACGGGGGGCGGCTCGCGGATGACGGCGTCGTCGCCGCGTGGGCCGAACCGACCGCGTACAACTTCGCCGCCAGCCGGACTGACCCGACCGAGTACGGCGATCGGATCCCGTTGGTTTCCCTGGACGGACGTGTAGCCGGGATCGGTTCGATGCTGGTCGCCGACCCGGCAAAACAGGGCGGGGACGCGACCTACGCCGAGTCGAACGGGCGAGCGCTGCTCTCGCTGTGGGACACGCTGGTCGTGGGCAAACGGATCTACTGGGACGGCTCCCACGACCAGTACTGGTCGCTCGACGCCTTCGGATCGTTCCGCGAACGTGCCGAGAAAGCGGGGTACGTGGTCGAACCGACGACCGCCGTCGATCGACTGACCCTCGCGAACGCGGACGGGCTCGTGATCACGACGCCGCCACGGGCGTTTGACTCCGGGGAACTCGACGCGCTCGCGGCGTTCGTCGAGGGCGGCGGCGCGCTCTTCCTGCACGATCAGGCGAACTTCCGTGGGCTCGACGAGACCGACAACCTGAACGCGATCGCCGAACGCCTCGATCTCTCCTTTCGGTTCAACGCCGACGAGGTCAACGACGACGAATCGAACGCCGGTGCGCCATTCGCGGTGTTGACGACGGTGTACGACTCCGCCGTGTTCGGGGCCTGATCAGTCCGCGCTCACACGACAGCCCTCCGTGGCGTACTCGACGCTCTCGATGGAGTCGATGGGATCGTCGCCACAGACGGGACAGTCGGAGTTCCGCCTTACGGGGACCTCCTCGAAGCTCATGTCGGCGGCGTCGTATGCGAGCAGCCGGCCTTCCAGGGGCTCGCCGAAATCGAGGACGAGCTTCATCGCCTCGGTCGCCTGGATGCAGCCGAGGGTGCCCGGGAGCACGCCGAGCACGCCCGTACTCGCACAGTCGGCCACCTCGTCCTCGGGCGGAGCCTCGGGGAACAGACACCGATAACAGGGTCCCCGATCCTTGCCCTCTCCGGCGGGGAACGTGATCGCCTGTCCTTCGAACTTGTAGATCGCGCCGTGGGAAAACGGCGTGTTCGAGAGGGTACAGGCGTCGTTGACGAGATACCTGGTTCGAAAGTTGTCCGACCCGTCGACGACCACGTCGTACTCGGAAATGAGGTCCTCGACGTTCTCGGGTTCCACCCGCATCTCGTGGGTTTCGACGGTGACGTCGGGGTTGAGCCGCTCGACGTATCTTCGGGCCGATTCGACCTTCGGCTCGCCGACGTCGGCGTCCCCGTGGACGATCTGGCGCTGGAGGTTCGAGCGCTCGACGCTATCGTCGTCGGCGATCCCGAGGGTACCGATCCCCGCCGCGGCCAGGTACTGGATGATCGGCGAACCCAGCCCGCCCGCGCCGATGACGAGCACGCGCGAGTCGAGCAGTTTCGCCTGACCCTCCGGTCCGATTTCGTCCATGATGATGTGTCTGGAGTAGCGGTCGAGTTGGGTGGGATCGAGCGAGAGGTCCGCCATACCGTTCCTAGGGCGGCGAGGGTGATAAAGCCGTAGCCGATCTCGAATCGGGTAGCCCCTGTCGGGGTCCCTGTAGGCCATCTGTGTTGGTTCACGCAGGCCTTCACGGCGGTGATCGTCGGTGCCTTTCTCGCGGCGGTCTGGTGCGTCGCCTTCTCGATCCGCGTCCCCAAGCGAAAGCGCGTGCCGAACGCCGTCGGTATAGCGGCTTCATGATGGTCGCGGGCTCGCGGCTCGCCCCGGTTGCAACATCGGAAACATCTACTCGGGGCTCGCCGAACCCGTGATCCATTCCGTTATCGCCAGTATCGACATCGTCGCCGGCATCTACGCGACGACCCACTGGATCTACCGTGACGTGGGTGTGTGATCTGACTGCACCTCCGAGACGAGACGTATCGTTCGATAAACGCATCAGACGCGACCGACACTATACGACACCATGAGTGGACCATCGCTCGACGACTTCACGGACATGCCGGAGGACGTACCGGATCTCCCTCAAGCGACGATGATCGGGAAGATCGATCCCGGGGACGTCGAGGCCGAACGCGCCGATGAATCGGTCGACGTGATCGACGTCCGCGATCGCGACGCCTACGCCGAGGGTCACATTCCCGGTGCGGAGAACGTCCCGCTCGACGAACTCGAAGACCTGGTCGAGGAGCGTGACTGGTCTGAGACGGTCGTTACCGCCTGTTATCTCGGCAAATCCTCGGTCCAGGCCGCTCGGCTGATCGAGGCCTACAGCGACGCCGAGGTCAAATCGATGGCCGGTGGCTACGAGGACTGGACGTACGACCTCGCGTCCGACGACTCGTAGCTCGCAGCGCGGCGAAAAACCGTTCGACGTCCTAGCGGTCGCGACTCGGACGGGTGTGTTCGGTACCCTTGCCCTTCGTGCCGAGGCCGCGGTTCTGCTTGCCGGTGCTTGTCAGACCGCGCAGCGCGCGGTTCTCCTGGCTCGACCCGCAGATCCAGCTCAGGTCGTCGTCGTTCTCGATCACGGGGTGCTCGGGGTCGACGAGGATCACTTCGAACCACTTCTGGGAGCCGTCCTGGCCCACCGAGTAGGAGTTGAGCACCCGCAGGTTGCGGTACGTCCGGGTCGCCCGTTCCTCGGCCACCCGTTGAAGGTTCTTGTTGCGCGTCACGCGGGTGACGCCCTGGCGCTTCGAGCGTCGCCCGGCCTTGTGGCGCTGCTTGCGGGCTGTGCCCTTGCGAATGCTGACGCGTGCGAGGACGACGCCCTGTTTGGCCTTATAGCCCAGATCCCGCGCGCGGTCGAGGCGTGTGGGTCGCTCGATGCGCTCGATTGCGCCCTGTTCGCGCCACTCCTGTTTTCGCTGCCACTGGAGTTCGCCCAGTGCCCCCTCCTTGGGGTTCTTCCATGCGTCTCGGATGTGTGAGTAGAAGCTTCGTGCCATTGGGTATCACCACGGGCGTTGGGTGGTTCAGTCCGCGCGGCGTGTCGAGCCCCGTAGACCACATCCCTGCCTGCGACCCGACGGTTGCAGGTGCCTGCTGGTGCCCGTTTCCCAGCGTACACGGTTCTACCCCCGAATAACGGTTAAGCCCTTCGGATTACTTGACAGTCGATTCGATCCAGCCGGTGAGGATCTCCACGAGAACGGTCGCAAAACCGCTCGATTCGCTCCAGAAGGCCGCCTCGCGGTCGTCGCCGTCCCCGAGTACGCTCAACAGAACCGCCCGGTCGTCGACGACGACCAGTCTCGCAGCGCGCTCGTTGCGGAGGTTTTCGGGGGAGGCGTACACCGCCATCGCTCCGTCCTCGAACAGCGCCCGGACCGTTGAATCCTCGCTGACGATCGCGACCTCGACCCCGCGCTCTTCGGCGTCCGAAAGCGCGTCTCTAAGGGACTCCGTAACTAGATCCGTCGAGTCGGCCCCGAAGACGACGCGGCTCTCGGCCGTCCTGACGAGATGCTCGATCCGGTCGGTGACGTGTTCCTCGCCGTCGACCGACCAGATGTCCTCCCGTTCCTCGCCACCCGGCTCCGAGCGTTCGCGGACCGATTCGAGATAGTCGAACGCCTGATCGCGCTCGCTTGCGAAGCGCTCGGCGAGGAGCTCTTCGGCCTCGTCGAGGCTCACCGGCCGGTACTGCATCGGCGTCGAGTGCTGGACCTCGATCAGCCCGCGCTCGGCGAGGTTCTCCGCGGCCCCGTAGACCTGCGAGCGTGGGATCTCCGAGACACGGTAGACGTCGCGCGCCGTTCCGGTCCCCAGTCTCTGCAAGGCAATGAATACTTTCGCCTCGTAGTTCGAGAGTCCGAGGCGTTCTAACGCGTCGACGGCTGCCGTTTCATCGGTCGTCATAACATCGCCCGTTTCGTGTAGGCACACGATGCCTATAGAAGGGCATTCCGATTACGAACGCACGGCTCGCCCCCGGATGATCGGCGCTACCGGCGGGATCCCGACGGAGACGCGTTGGAGGGCTTCGACTTCGAGGTCGGGGTTCGAAACGAACCACTTGGGGGTGTCCCGGTCGAATCGACACCCGCCTGCGGCGTGTCGCCAACAGGGTGTCAGCCGTTCTTGGAACGTCGCCTGCCAGCCCTCCGCGCGGACGTGCTCGAGAAAGCGACACTCCGCACCGGGTTTCAGCACGCGAACGATCTCCTCGACGCTCGCCTCGACGCTGTCGACGCTACAGAGCACCAGCGAGACGACGACCGCGTCGAAGGTCCCGTCGGGGTACGGCAACGACTCGGCGGTCCCGTCCTCGATCGAGATCGCACAGTCGAGCTCGGCGGCCCGATTCGCTGCCCGCGATCGCATGTGTGGATCGGGATCGACCGCGTCCAGTTCCAGCCCGCGATTACAGAGGTACGGAACGGTCGCGCCGGTCCCACAGCCGAGATCGAGCACGCGCCCGGAGAGGTCGGCCGCGAGCCACTCTCGATGCGGGCGGAATCGACTCTCTACAACCCTCGTCAGGGGGTCATACAACGCTGCAAACACCGGGTGAGCGTCATCCATATCTCGATTCGGTCCGGCAGGGTCTTTACTTCGATGACGGGTGATTCACGTCTCGCGTCAGTTCCACGGCGCGTAGTCGCGGTCGATGATCCGGTGTTCCCGGTCGATGCCGTCGATCCGGGCGATCTCCTCCTCGGTCAGTTCGAGTTCCCGGGCCGCGAGGTTCTCTCGGATGTGGTCCTCGCTCGTCGAGCGCGGGACGACGGCGACGTTCTCCTTCGAGAGCAGCCACGCCAGCGCGATCTGTGCCTCCGTCGCCTCACGGACCTCGGAGATCGACCCGAGAACGGGATCATCGAAGACCTCGCCGCGTGCGATCGGGCAGTACGCGACCAGCCAGTGGTCGTGTTCGGCGGCGTATTCGCGTAGTTCCTCCTGCTGGAGGTACGGATGACACTCCACTTGATTCGCGAACAGCGGCGCATCGAGTATCTCGCGGGCCTCGTCGAGCTGCTCGGGCTCGAAGTTCGAGACGCCGACGTTGCGTATCTGTCCTTTCTCGCGAAGCTCGTCCAACGTGCCGAGGGTCGTCTCGGGGTCGTAACAACCCGCCGGCCAGTGGACGTATAGCAGGTCGACGTAGTCGGTCCGAAGCTTTTCGAGGCTCTCCTTGACGGAGCCGACGATGTCCGACCGTTCAGGACCGGGAACGTCGATGTGAACGGTTTTGGTCGCGAGAAACACGTCCTCGCGATCGATGTCGGCCCGCTCGATCCCCCGTCCGACGTACTCCTCGTTCTCGTAGACTTGGGCGGTATCGACGTGGCGATAGCCCGCGTTTAGAGCCGCCTCGACGCAATCGATCCACTGCTCGCGGTTCGTGTCCGAATAGGTCCCCAGACCGATCCGTGGTAGCTCCCCGGTCATGTCCCAACGGTTCGGAGACGGTATAATCAAGCTACCGCCATCGAATCATCTCCAGAGGTTCGGAACTTGCCGGATCTACAAACAGATAATGATTAATATCAACGAAAACCAGGCCTATGGAAAGTGATGTTCGAATCATAGGACGAACATAAAATTGACGTGATAGAATAAACGCATTATGATGTGAAAATAAGTCGGCGAGAAGAGCGCCGCCGCTACCCAGAAACTACTCTCAGAAAGTCGAATTACCGTTAGTCAGATGGTTTCAGGCAATGCAGGAACGTATCAATACAACTAACAACACTCGCCACTGTACTCGCCTCTGTCTAGGTGTAATGGAACGTCAGGTTGGACAGCGATATCCTCATTCGGGTGTTCCCGCAGGTTCTAACTTAGAAGTTATATACGCAAGCGTTGCACTTACTCCGCCGACGATCACTGCGATAGCCCCGCCCAGCACTACTGCCCACCCCAACCGGAAGAGCAGACTTGGTGGTCCGGCTGTGATACCAATCCCACCTAGATTGAGTCCGAGCCCAGCTCCGCACCCGTAACAGAGTCCAAGCGGCCGTCCGATGCTCTCCGTGTAGAGGGTGGCGCCAGTCGCAGTAATTACCAACATCGCTAGATAACCGTGCCACCATAGATACACATGAATATTATAATATAGAGACCTACCCAGTACTGTAGAGTTTTCCAGAACCAAGTAAAAGTACACCGCCGTGATAATGAAGGCGGTAAACATATATCCAATTGCATTGGGAACCCCGCTTTTGTTTCCCGTTCTTGACTCGCCTAATCCATCTGGAGTCGCCATAGGATCTATTACTCCTACTCCCAATTGAATACTAGATCCATTCGATATTTCTAGTAAATGAAATAAATAAGCGGTCCGTGTATTGACCGACTACCTCTCGACTGTCTGTGCAAGCTCCGTGACGATGCTCCTGTCCGTAGCGTCGGCTGTTGTGGTCAGGGCTGGCTGAGCAAAGCCACAGCTCTCCGAGGGGCAGACTATTGGTCGAAGAGATTGCGACCGTGATTAACTCACGCTAATAACTTCAGTTATTTGTCAGTTTGTAGGAATCCATTCTCCGAACTTCTGCTCGACCAGCGGTTTTATATCGTCCTATCTGATTCATCGTTCCTCGCGGGGCTTTTAGGGGCGTCGCTCCTACCGGCGTCAATGACACGGAACGTCGCGAGCGTCATGCAGGAGCTCGCAGCCGAGGATTTCCATCTGCTGTCCGGCGTCGAACACGGGATGCGGTTCAGCGAGTGGGTCGACCGGGAGAAGCTTCCCCGTTTTTCGGGTCTCTCCTCCGAAGAGGTCGACTTCCGGCTTGATCGCTGTCTGGATCGCAAGCTCGTCGAACGAAAGACCATCCAGTACGAAGGGATCCGTCTCCGGATGGACGGCTACGACGCACTCGCACTGCGCACCTTCTCCCAGCGAGGAACCATCGAGGGATTTGGGGTTCCCCTCGGGGTCGGAAAGGAAAGCGACGTCTTCGAGGTCCAGTCCTACCGTCCGATGGCCCTGAAGTTCCACCGCGAGGGGTATACGAACTTCAGAGAGGTTCGCCGCGAACGCGATTACACGTCCGAAAAGGAGCACCTCTCGTGGTTCTACACCGCCCGAAAGGCCGCCGAACGCGAGTACGAGGCCCTCGAAGCGCTCTATCCCGACGTCTCGGTTCCGCGTCCCGAGGACCAGAACCGCCACGCGCTGATCATGGAGAAGATCGACGGGGTCGAACTCTCACGCACGAGGCTGGATACCGAGCAGGTGCGCCCGATCCTCGACATGATCCTCCGAGAACTGACGACGGCCTACAAACTGGGATACGTCCACGCCGACATGAGCCAGTACAACGTCTTCGTCGCGGAGGACGGGATCACGATCTTCGACTGGCCACAAGTGGTCCCTGCCGACCACGAGAACGCAACGGAGTTCCTCGCGCGCGACGTTCGCAACCTGTTCGGGTATTTCGAGCGCAAGTACCCGGGGCAAGTCCCCGAAATCGACGAGGACGAACTCGTCCGGACGGTTCGCGACGGGGAGTTCGAGCATCTCGCGGCTCTCGAATGAATTCTATTCGACGATATCGAAATCGATTTCACGAGTTCCTCGGGCCCGGTTCGTACGGATCCAGTCGGTCCATTCGTCGGCGATGAGGTGGGCCACCTCATGCGGACGTACAACACACGCAACTCCCGCCACCGTCTCTCACTACATCTGTTCCGTCATCAAAAGCCCGTTCAAGGAAGTGAACGTGGTTTCGTTGCTGGTAGTCTCCCCGATCGGGCGAAGTATTATATCATATAAAAATCATTTTTGTATGTGAATCAGATATTCTCGAACCTTTTCGGATCCCCCTTTAACCTGTTTCACGTAGTGTTCTTAGTTCTCGTCGGTTACTGGGTTTTCCTTGACGCTACCGAGCGAGGGAGTAGCGTGAAATTCTGTGGGCAATCGGGTGTACTGTCCTTCAGCCCCTCGTTATCGGGTATCTGCTTTACCGAAGCCGGATCGGGGCAAGGACTGAACCCGCCGGAGTCAACGAGCGACTCGTCGGTACCTTCGTGATCAGCCATTTTCTCGCGGCGCAACTCTGGTTCGTCCTGCGGTTCGCTACTGTGATCGCGACTACTGTGTACTCACCTGTAGTCGAAGCACAGTATTACGTTGTTCTATTCATAGCAGGCGTGATTCCCGGATACTGGCTCGTCTGGAAGCGGGGATGGGCACGCGTCCGTGGGAATATCGGCTGGGCTCAGGAGTCAGAACGTACCGAGGCACAGTACTAGCGAATACAACCGCCACTATACTCACGATCCCTTCCAGACTAACTGGACGTTCAGATTGGTAGTGGTACAACGGCTGGATCAATGCAGACACGAGTTTTGGCGTTCGAAACTACTGCGATTCGGTCGGTCCGAGCCTTCGTCTACTCCCGGCAGTCGGGATGGTCCGTCTCGGTGTTCCGTCCGAAGGCGGCGTCGCGAGCCGTCATCCACTCCGGATGTCTGACGAGAACACAGACGGGAATCGTCTCGATACCGAGTAACTGGGCGAGTGTCAGGCGATGGCGGCCGTCGACGTGGAGGAGTTGACCGTCACGCCCGACGTCCACGACGACCTCCTCGGTCCTGCTCTTCAAGAACTCCCTGTCCCCCCGATCGCGCTGAATCGACTCCTGGCTCCGGTAACCGTCCTGATGAAGGGTCTTATAGAGGCGTTCGTAGGCTGCACACCGTCGGGCGATCTCCGCCCGCGAGCTCCAGCTGTGGGTGTCCTCCCCACGGTCGATCTCCCGGAGATGACGCCGTATCTTGTCGGTCTCCTCCCATGGAATGCCCTCGACGAAGCGCTGTTCGAGCATTTTGTAGGTGTCCGTCTCACTGACCAGCGTCGGCATCGGGTGGTCCGGATCCGGCCGGTCCCAGTCGCCGCCTCGAACCGATCCCAATCCCGCCTTCCGATCCGCCCAGGCGGGATGGGGTCGCATCGTGTTGTGGGTGATCAGGGCCGGGTCGACCCACTCGATCTTGAGCGGGTCTAGCGGCGCGTTATATCGAGCCGTCTCGAACGACCGACTCCGGCGGTAGTATCGCGGGGCGAGCCACCAGTAGAGATCGCTTGGAAGCCACCGGTAGCCGAACAGCGCTTTTTCGAGCGTCTTCCACGCGAGACGACGGATCCCGCCCACACGATAGGCTTCTCGCGTACGGAGGCTCAGATCGCGGGCCCTCGCTGGGAGCCATTCGCTCATCCGGTGATCCCCCCGGGGTCGTCGACGAGTTGGCCCTGCGAGGGCGGCCCGTCGAGCGCCGAATAGACCGCTGTGGACGATGTGAAGACCATTCTTTCGATCGACGGCACGCTCTGTGTGGCTTCCAGTAGCCGCCGCGTTCCGAGGAGGTTCACCGCGAACGCCTTCTCGGGGTGGTCGTCACAGTAAGGGATGTAGCCTCCGAGTTCCATTAGCACCGACTGAAAACGCCATCTATGGATATCAAGACACCGCTATTGCTGTCTCGGGTCGCTCCATAGACGATTATATCCCACCCGATCCCGTCCTCGAACTCGATGAAAGTGCTCCATCTCCCGTATTTCGAGAGCAACGACTACCAGAACCGACTGCTCGAAAGCGTCGAGAAACAGGGTATCCCACTCCTAATCGGGGAGTCAATGGAGTACTTCCCGTTCGTCCGGAACTACCGCCGCGAGCGCTTCGACGTCCTTCACCTCCATTGGACTCACCCCTTTTTCGTCGTCCCCAGCTACTCCGAGTCACGGCTCGAAGGGGCGGTCCAGTTCCTCCGGTCGGCCCTGCGGGCTGTCGCGTTTCTCCTCGACGTTCTGGTGCTCAAACTCTTGGGAGTCGGCCTCGTCTGGACGGTCCACAACAAACACAACCACGAGCGCCATCACGTCCGCCTCGATCACGCCGTCAGCCGCGTCCTCTCCACGCTCGTCGACCGGATCACCGTCTCGTGTCCGAGCGCGAAGGAAACCGTCGTCGAGCTGTTTCGTGCCGATCCCGAGACGGTCCTGATCATCGAGGAGGGCAACTACATCGGCTCGTATCCGGACGAGATGAGTACCGCGGAGGCGCGCGAACGCCTCGGGATCGACCCGGAGACCTTCCTGTTCGTCTTCTTCGGACAGATCCGCCCGTACAAGGACGTACCGGGCCTGCTCGACGCCTTCGACGAACTCGATTTCTCTGCGAAACTGCTCGTCGCCGGGCGACCGAGCGACGACGAACTGCGCGAGCGACTCGTCGAACGGCTCGCGACGATGCCCGACGCCGCGGGCGTCCTCGAGTTCGTCCCCGACGGGGAGATCCAGACGTACGTCAACGCCGCGGACGTCCTCGTCCTTCCCTACCGGGAGATCATGACCTCCGGATCGGTGATGTTGGGGCTCTCGTTCGGCAAGCCGCTCGTTGCACCGCGATTGGGCTGTATTCCCGCGCTCGTCGGCGAGCAGGGGGCGTTTCTCTACTCCCCGACGGATTCCGATGGACTGCGCGACGCGATGACGGCCGCCTACGAGGCACGCGAGGGTCTCGATGCAATGGAGGAACACAGCTACGAGCGGGCGGCAGAGTTCCCATGGGGACCCATCGGCGAACGAACCGCGGCCCTCTACCGGCAAGTGACATTGGGGTAGACGGCGAGGACGACGCGTTCGACGATAGATCGTCCCGACGACGGCGAGGAGGCCAGCCGTCACCACCGCCGCGGCGCTAATTCCGCCGGCCAGTTCGTCTCCCCGTTTCCCGTTCTATCGTGCTACTAGTCCCCACTGCTTGCCGCTGAAACCGATGACTATACCCTCTCCGCACCCATACCGTTCTCCCAATGAGTCGGGATTTTATTGAGGTCAAAGGGGCAGAGGAACATAATCTCAAGGACCTCGACGTGTCGATCCCACGCGAGGAGTTCACGGTCGTTACTGGTCTCTCCGGATCGGGCAAGTCCT
The DNA here is from genome assembly GCF_003697815.1 of Halalkalicoccus subterraneus. Taxonomy (NCBI): domain Archaea; kingdom Methanobacteriati; phylum Methanobacteriota; class Halobacteria; order Halobacteriales; family Halalkalicoccaceae; genus Halalkalicoccus; species Halalkalicoccus subterraneus. The sequence goes on from NZ_RDQG01000066.1 coordinate 23,126, forward strand.
CGCTCGCCTTCGAGACGATCTACGCCGAGGGCCAGCGCCGCTACATCGAGTCGCTCAGCGCCTACGCCCGGAACTTCCTCGGGCAGATGGACAAGCCGCAGGTGGAGTCGGTCGAGGGGCTCTCGCCGGCGATCAGCATCGACCAGAAGAACGCCGCGAACAACCCTCGTTCGACCGTCGGCACCGTCACCGAACTCCACGACTACCTCCGACTGCTGTACGCGCGGGTCGGCACGCAGTACGACCCAATTACGGGTGAGGAGGTCGGCGAGCAGAGCGCTCAGGACATGGTCCGCGGGATCCTTTCGTTACCCGAGGGGACCCGGGCGATGATCGCCGCGCCGGTCGCACGCGACCAGAAGGGCGCCTTCGAGGATCTCTTCGACGAGCTCGTCAGCGAGGGCTATTCCAGAGTCGAGGTCGACGGCGAGAGCTACGACCTCACGCTCGAGAAACCCGATCTGGACAAGAACTACGATCACACCATCGACGTGATCGTCGACCGCATCGAGATCGCGCCCGACGCGCGCTCGCGGATCGCCGACAGCGTCGAGACCGCGCTGGAGGAGGCCGACGGCGTCCTCAAACTCATCGTGCCCGATCCGCCCGATGGGATGGATCTGGGCTCGAACACCCGCTCGACTGGCTCGCTCGCCGGCGAGGGCGACGAGCGCGTGGTAATCGAGTTCTCCGAGGAACTCGGAAACCCCAACAGCGACTTCCGCTTCTCGGCGATCGAGACCCGGTCGTTCTCCTTCAACAGCCCCTACGGGGCCTGCCCGGAGTGCGAGGGGCTCGGAAAAACGAAGGAAGTCGACGAGTCGCTCGTCGTCCGGGACTCTTCGAAGTCCCTGAAGAACGTCTTCGAACCCTGGAGCTACAACCGCTCGTACTACAGAACGAGAATCGACGCCGTTGCGGAGCACTTCGGCGTGAGCCCGTCGATACCCTTCGAGGAGCTTTCCGACGATGTCCAAGAGCAGTTCCTCTACGGGACGAACTCGCAAGTGGTGTTCAAGCGCTCGACGCGAAACGGCACCCGGCGGAAGGAGAAACGCTTCGAGGGCGTTATCCCGAACCTCGACCGGCGCCACGTCGAGACCGACTCGGACTCGACGCGCGAGCACATCGAGAAGTACATGGCCGTCACCGAGTGCCCTGCCTGCGAGGGCACCCGGCTGAAGGAACAATCGAGACACGTCCTCGTCGACGACACTGCGATCACCGAGGTCAATCGAATGAGCATCGGCGACGCCCTTGCGCACTTCGAGGGAATGGAGGCGAACCTCTCCGAGCGCGATCTGACGATCGCCGAGGAGATCCTCAAGGAGATCCGTGCCCGTCTCGGTTTCATGGAGGAAGTCGGCCTCGAATATCTCACCCTCGATCGGGAGGCCTCCTCGCTGTCGGGCGGTGAGAGCCAGCGCATCCGGCTTGCGACCCAAGTGGGATCGGGACTGGTGGGCGTGCTCTACGTGCTCGACGAACCGTCCATTGGACTTCACCAGCGCGACAACGACCGCCTTCTGAACACCCTCGAAGGGCTGCGCGATCTGGGCAACACCCTGATCGTCGTCGAACACGACGAGGCGACGATGCGCCGCGCGGACACCATCGTCGACATGGGCCCCGGCCCCGGAAAGCGCGGCGGCGAGGTCGTCGCCGAGGGCGACTTCGACGAGATCTGTGCCGCGGAGCGGTCGATCACCGGCGATTACCTCTCGGGGCGCAAGGCGATTCCGGTGCCCGAAACCCGGCGAGAGTTCGAGGAGACGCTGACGATCAGGGGCGCGCGCCAGCACAACCTGAAGGACATAGACGTCGAGATCCCCGTGGGAGCGTTCACGGCGATCACGGGCGTCTCGGGGTCGGGCAAGTCCACCCTGATGTTCGAGATCCTCTACAAGGCGCTCGCGCGCCGGATGAACGACAATACGTCAGTCGACCCCGGCGACCACGACGACGTCGAGGGCATCGAGACCATCGAGAAGGTCCGGTTGATCGACCAGTCGCCCATTGGCCGGACCCCGCGGTCGAACCCCGCGACGTACACCGGCGTCTTTGACTACGTCCGCGAGCTGTTCGCCGAGACGAGCCTCGCGAAACAGCGTGGCTACGAGAAGGGCCGCTTCTCCTTCAACGTTAAGGGCGGGCGCTGCGAGGAGTGTGGCGGGCAAGGTACTGTGAAGATCGAGATGAACTTCCTCTCGGACGTCTACGTGCCCTGTGAGGCATGTGGAGGATCGCGGTACAACGACGCGACCCTCGACGTCGAGTACAAGGGCGAGACCATCGCGGACGTCCTCGACATGAGCGTCGAGGAGGCCCTCGAATTCTTCGAACACGACACGCGGCTCAAGAGCCGCCTCCAGCTCCTCTCGGACGTGGGACTCGACTACATGCGACTGGGCCAGCCCTCGACGACGCTTTCGGGAGGTGAGGCCCAGCGTATCAAACTCGCCGAGGAATTGGGCAAGCGAAACACCGGTGACACGCTCTACCTGCTCGACGAACCCACGACGGGCCTCCATAGCGAGGACGAGCGAAAGCTCATCAGCGTGCTTCAGCGGCTGGTCGACAACGGCAACTCGGTCGTCGTGGTCGAACACGAACTCGACCTCGTGAAGAACGCCGACCACATCGTCGACCTGGGCCCCGAGGGCGGCGAGAATGGAGGGAAAATCGTCGCCGAGGGAACGCCCGAAGCGGTCGCCGAGATCGAGGCCTCACACACGGGTCGCTACCTCCGGGACCTGCTTCCCGCGGTCGACATCGAGGGCCCCCGCGCCGACGAGCGTCGGCCGGCGATCGCCGACGACGACTGATCCGCGGAAGCTCGGTCGTCCGCGCCTTCTTTTCCTTGCATCCCGTAGTTCAGAGTATGACCACCGTCTATGCGGCCATGCGGAACACGCTGCTCGTCGCCCGCGGGGACGACGACAGCGGCTGGCGAAGCGAACGCCGCCTCGGCGAGTACGACCTCCAGTGTCTCGCCGTCTCGCCCGAGGCTCCTGAGCGGGTCTTCGTCGGCACCTTCGAGAACGGTCCCCTCAGAAGCGCCGACGGCGGGCGTTCGTTCGAGCGAGTCGGCGATGGAATCGACGCCGACCGGGTGATGAGCGCGACCGTCAGTCCCCACGACCCCGAGGCGGTCTGGGTCGGCACCGAACCGAGCGCGGTCTACCGCTCCCGGGACGCCGGCGACAGTTGGGAGCGAGTGGAGGGGATCACCGACCAGCCCTCCGAGCCCGAGTGGTACTTCCCGCCCAGACCGGACACCCACCACGTCCGGTGGATCGAACTCGATCCGCACGATCCTCGGCGAGTGTACGTCGGGATCGAACTCGGCGCGCTACTCGTGAGCGACGACGCCGGCGGGACGTGGCGCGAGCGTCCCCCCGGATCGCGCCGGGACAACCACTCGCTTTCGACCCATCCCGATGACCCGGGACGGGTCTACTCCGCGGCGGGCGACGGCTACGCCGAGAGCCACGACGGCGGCGAGTCGTGGACTCACCTGCAGGAAGGGTTGGATCACCGCTACTGCTGGAGCGTGTGCCCCGATCCGAGCGACCCCGATGCCGTCCTCGTTTCGAGTGCGAGCGGGGCGCGCTCGGCCCACTCCCCCGGTTCTGCCGATTCGTACGTCTATCGTCGGCGGGACGGCATCTGGGAGCGCCTCCATGATCGGGGGCTTCCTATGGGTGAGGGCGTCGTCCGGGCGGTGCTGGCGGTCCACGAGGGCGAGTTCTACGCCGCGAACAACCGCGGGCTCTTTCGCTCCGAGGACGGTGGGGAGTCCTGGGCGCGTCTCCCGATCGACTGGTCCGAGGAGTTCGAGCGACAGGCGCCGCGCGGGCTGGTCGTCGTCTGAAAAACCCGGTCAAAGGCCTTCGTCGGTTCGCTTTCCGCCTTCGAAACCGGTGATCGGTTTCCGTTCGTTTCCGCCGCGGAAGCGAGAAGGTATTTAGTCGGTGCTCCGGTAGAGTCAGTCCATGTACGACTTCGTCGTGGTCGGGGCCGGTCCCGCCGGTTCGCGCTTCGCCCGCCGCGCCGCCGAGGAGGGCTACGACGTACTCGCGTTGGAGCAGGGCTCCGTCGGCGAGCCCTTGGCCTGTTCGGGCCACGTCAGCACCGACATCTGGGAATACACGACCGACGGCGCTCGTGAGGAACTGCTCCAGAACGAGATCACGGGCGCGCGGTTCCACCTCGACGGACCCGGAAGCGAGTCCCACCCCTTCTATCGGGAGGAGCCGATCTCGAACGTGATCGACCGCGTGGGGCTCGACCGGCACCTCGCGGCGGCCGCCCGCGATGCCGGCGCCGATCTGCGGGAAGGCCACACCGTCACGGCGGTCATCGAGGAGGACGACCACGTCGTCGTCGCGGCGAGCACGCCCGACGGGTCGGCGCAGTTCCGCGCGCGGATGGTCGCGGGCTGTGACGGACCTATCTCTCGAACTCGACGCGACCTCGGGATCGACGAGCCCGACGAGCTGCTCCACGGCGTGCTCGGCTTCACCGACGAGACCGACCACGGCGACCGCGTCGACGTCCACCTGACCGTCCCGCGATTCTTCGCGTGGCGCATTCCACGGGGCGAAGCCGGCGTCGAGTACGGCCTCGGCGCCCCACCGGGCCGGGAAGTCCGCGGGCTGTTCGAGGAGTTCACCGAGGGATACGGCGCCGACACGGAGAACGTCTGTTCGGGGATGATCCCGATCGGCCCACCCAAGCGAGTCACCAGCGACCGGGGCTTCCTGATCGGCGACGCGGCCGCTCAGACGAAACCGTTCACCGGCGGCGGGATTCTGTATGGAATGACCGCCGCCGACCACGCCGCCGAGCGGATCGACCCCGAGGACCCGACGAGCCTCAAAGCCTACGAAAAAGCGTGGCGCACGGACCTCTCCCGTGAGATCCGGATGGGCGGCTGGCTCCGGCGGGCCTACTCGCTGCCCGAGCCGGTACAGAAAGCGGGGCTCGGTGCGCTCTCGGGCGAGATCGGCGTTCACATGGACCGTCCGAGCTCGCTCTTTTCGCGCGCCCAACTGAAGGCGCTGTTCTCGCGGTCCTAATAGCTCGGAACCCGCGCCGAGCGCCCGCTGCCCTCGACGAACGGTAGTTCGCTCACGATCGCGGCCACTGTCTCGTCCCCGACCGTCACCTCTTCGCTTTCGAGCCCGAACTCCACGAGCGCGAACGCGATCGGTTCGTCGAGCGAGGGGCTCTCGATCGCGCGGGTCACCTCCCCGACCACCTCGTCGGCCGAAACTGACGCACCCGCCTCGGGAACCGCCTCACACCGCAGGCCGACGAGGCGCTTGCTGGGCTCCCCTCGATTTTCGACGCGGCTGATGACCTCTTGGCCGACGAAACAGCCCTTCTCGAAGTCCACGGCGTTCCTGAGCCCCAGCACGTTCGGGATCCGGCCCTTCAATTCGCTCGCGAAGAGCGGGGTTCCGGCCTCCAGCGTCAGCGTTTCGTAGGTCCGGGTACCGAAGGGGACCGCCCCGGACCCGTAGTTGATCAGGGTATCGAGGACGGTGTCGGCCTCCGCGACGCTACAGACGATCTCGTAGCTGTCCTCGCCGGCGAGGTCGTCGCCCGCGATGACGGTGACGCCCACGTCGTGGATCGTCCCCCGGTCGAAGACGAGTTCGCCCTCGGGGACGCCGATCTTGTTGAGCACGCTCGCGACTTTCTCGGTCGCTTTCGGCCCATGAACCCCGAACACCGCGAGGTCGTCGCTCGCGACGTCGATCTCGACGTCCTGAATGAACACCTTCTCGCGCCACTCATCGGCCAGCTCCTGGGCTCGTCCGGGCGGGACGAAAAGCAGGAGACGCTCGCCGGCGTTGTAGACGTAGAGATCGAGTTCGATCCGGCCTTGAGGATCACACAACAGCGCATAGGTGCCCTCGCCGTCGTCCGTCGGGACGTGGTTCGAGACGACGTTGTCGACGTATTCCACCCTGTCCTCGCCGGTGATCGTCAGGACGCCGTAGGCCATCTCGATGACCCCGACGCCGTTTCTCACCGCCTGATGCGTGCGCTCGGGGCGGCCGTAGTGGCGCGGTACCCGTCGGCCGCCGCGCTCCTCGAAGGTGGCACCGTGGTTCTCGTGGAACGGTTCGAGGACGGTCACCGTCGTCCCCTCGCTGTGTCGCTCATACTCCGAATCGGTGGTCGCGGCGGTAAAGCGTGGCGCTTAGAACGGGAGGCGATCACGCAGCCGGTCGAGGAGCGACGGCGAGTCCGCCTCGGGGTCGGGAAGGACCGATTCGTCGGGGCGGATGACGGTGCGGTCGCCGTTCTTCTCGACGGCGATCAGGTCGTCGCGCTTCAGCTCGCTCAGCGCGGTTTCGAGTTGGTCGATGGTCACGTCCGCACGGGTCCGCAGTTCGAGGACAGTCATCCCGCCGTCCGGCCGCTCGACGAGCGCGTCGATGACGGCGACCTCGCTGTCGGTGCGGTTCCGGTGCACCCGCTTTGCGCCCATACCCCCCACTCCGTCGGGAGGGGATTTATACTGTGGGCCGCTCGGGTCGCCGACCTCTGACGGAGCAGTACTCTTTTAGCCCTGACCGGGTAGGTACTGCCATGAGCCTTCGGTGTTCCCTTCTCGGACACGAGTACGGGGAAAGCGAGATCGAACGCGAGCGCGAAGAGCGGGGCAACGAGGTCGTCATCAGCGTGGTCGAACTCGAACGCTGCGTCCACTGTGGGAAGGCAAAGACCATCAGCGAGAACACCGAGGTCACCCAGCGCACCGGATCGCGAACCGAGTCCATCCGGGAGGACACCCCGCAGTCGGCCGAAGCGCAGACCGGGGGACCGGGGATCAGGCCCCGTCCCGACGTCGCGTCCCCGTCCCCGCAAGCCGACCGCCCAGTCGACAGCCGACCGCGGACGGACTCCCACGCGAGGGCCGACGCCGATCCCGCCGACGAGGACACCGAAATCGTCGACGGGGCGCCCGCCGACGGACCGGACGGGACCGAGCGCGACTCGGGTGCCTGGCCCGACGTGGAGGACGCGCGGGGTGGAGACGGATCCAGCGGGTGGCCCGAGACCGACGGCGAGGACGAGGGGTTCGACGCGGAGGCGCCCGACGGCAAGACGGATCTCGAGTTCGGCGGCGGGCTGACCCCGCAGACGGACCAGGGTGCGGAGATCATCGACTCTTCGGGCGGGTCGAGCACGGACGCTGGCGATACGGAGCCGACGTTCGTCAGTGCGGGGCCGCGGCCCGCCCCGGACCGGCCGCCCGAATCGGCCAGTGAGACGACGCTTTTCTGTCCGAACTGTGGGACCTCCGGCCTCGACGACCGGGAGTCGCTTCGGGCGGGCGACATCTGTCCGGAGTGTCACAAGGGGTATCTCTCCGAAGGCGAGCGCTGAGACGAAACCCGTAAATCCGCCGCTGTCGAACGGAGGCCAATGCGAGAGTACAAGATGCGACGCGGCGAGCACCTCGAGGAGCGGATCCCCGACATGGAGGGGACCATCGAGGAGTACTTCGGCTCGATCACCGACACCGAGGAGTTCAACGGCAGCGACCTCCACGTGGTCGACGACCCCGACAACCCCGTCTTCAAGCGGATCGTCGCCGGGGCGGTCGCCTACAGCGGCAAGAAGGACAAACTCGCGGTCCACTTCGAGGAACGCCCCGCAGAGGACGTCATCGCCGAGGGCAACGCCGACGCCGCCGCCGACGCGGTCGACGCCAAGAACAGCTTCCTGCTCGAAGCAACGGGTCGGGACGCCAAATCGCGCCGCGAGTCGATGAAACGAGACGTCGAGGACAAGGACACCGACGTCCCCGACGCTAGCTGAGCGCGCGCTCGATCGCCGTCGCCACGTCGCGAGCTTTTTCGGCCAGCTCGTCGCGTACGAGCCCTGTAGCGACCGCCGCGTCCAGTTCGTCGTCGTCGACGCGCTCGACGGTCCCGTCCGTTCTCCTGATCACGTCGACGTGCAGGTCGACGTATCGTGCGCTGTTCGGAAAAAGTTCGACGGGCGTACAGACGTTGACGTAGGTCCCCTTCGTCTCGCCGTCTCCGGTCTCGTAGACCGTCGGATACCACCAGCGCCCCTCTTTGAGGGTGGTGATCGCGACGTCACCCGACTCGCGGGGCACGTCGAGCGCGTCGTAGCTCCCGCCCGCGGTCATCTCGCGGCGCAGCGTGATCGAGCCTTCGGGGTCGTACTCGGTCACCTCGCCGCGTCCGAGCGTGATCACCCGTCCAGTAGGTTTGCCGTGCTCGATGGCGAGCCCGTCGCCCGTTTGAGGGCCGAACTGGCTCGCGACCGCGTCGAAGGGGAACCCTTCGGGCTCACAGAGCGCCTCCGCGAAGTCCACGGCGTCGCTCGCGCGGTTCGAGCCGGCCTTGATCCGGTGGTGGCCCGCCATCGTGGTCGTGACCTCTCGTCGAACGTCATCGAGCGAGAACCGGCTCTCGCGACCGAACCAGCACCACGCACCCGCGTACGGGTTCGACTCGCCCTCCTCGATCTCCCCGGCGAGGACCGCCGCCCGCGAGAGCGCCTCGTCCAGGTCGTCGAGGCCCGCCCCCCGCGCACGCCGGCCGAGCGAGACGCCCCAGCCGTCCGGGACCTCCACCGACAGCAGATCGACCAGTCCGGCGGTCTCGGCGTCGGGCGCGTCGATCCCCGACTCTCCCTCGCGAAGCGCCGCCAGCCCGCCGGGCGTTCGTGCGCTGATCGCCGTCGACACGCGTGGATCGTCGCCGCTCCAGGGGGCGGCGGGATCCGTGACTTGGACTCGAAGGGTGTCGCCCTTCTCGACGTACCCCTCTGTGTCGTCGAAGGGCAGGTAGCTCCGGCCCCCGTCGAGCGAGACGACCGCCCCGCCGCCGCGGGTCCCCTCGACGGTCCCCTCGTGGATCGAGCCCAGCGGGGTCGGGTCGTCCCACCGGAAGGCGTCGCGCCCGACGGCGAGCAGCTCTTTCGCCTCCGCGACCGCGTCCGGATCGCCCGACAGCGAGACGCCCTGGCGGTCGCGACTCGTAGCACAGGAGAGATTGGCGGGGCCATCCGGGAACTCCTCCGCGAAACGCTCGTGGATCGGCTCAGTTGCCTGCACCACTTCGTGGCCCGCCTCGGAGAACAGCCGGGAGAGCGCGGTCGTGTAGATTCCCCGGAGCGCGACCCTCATAGGGCGTCGCGCGAGGCCGCGAACTTCACGCGGGCGTCGACCGTCGGGCCGAGCGAGAGCTCGACGAGCCCGTCGGAGAGCACCCGCCCACCCTCGACGGGCACGCCCCACGTATCGAAGCGGAGATACCCTCTGATATCGGCGCCGTGGGTGAACAGATCGCAGAACTCGACGGCGTGCTCGGGGAACTCCTCGCGGCCGTGGGCGAGCTCCATGTCGGAGTAAACGGTGTCGTGCTCGGCGAAGAACGCCTCCAACTGGGTGGCGTCCTCCTCGACGAGTTCGGCGACGCGGTCGGAGACCTCGATGATCGCGTCCTGGTCGAGGCCGGCCTCGCGGAGCGCTCGCTGGGTGCGCTGATCGAAGTGCATACTGGGGTTCGTGTCGCGGTCGGTTTGAGTCTGACTAGTCGTCGGCGAAAGCGGGTATCGTCGTACTGACCGCTGGGCTACGTGCTGGGCCAAAGGATTAGGGGTGTGTCGTTCCGTACTGTGGGTATGAAGCGAGACCCGGTCGAACGCGAGACGCGCGGCTCGCGCGACCTCTACGAGATTTCGACGTGGGAGCGCCGGTCGGCGCTCGACTCGCTCGCGGCGTGGATCTATCGGATCGGCGTCGCGGGCACGAAGGCGCTCGTCGTGCTGCTGGCGCTTGCCTTCCTGATCGTTCAGCTGGTTCTCGGTGGGTTGGGTGCGGTCGCCGACCCGATCGTGGGCGTGCTGGTCGCGCTCTCGGTGGTTCCCGCCTTCGCCATCGCCGCGTACGTCTGGTATATGGACGTCACCACCGAGGAACCCCTCTCGTTGCTCGTCGCGAGCTTTCTGCTGGCGATCCTGTTCGCGATGTTCGCTGCCGTCGTCAACTCCCTCCTCCAGCCGGCGTTCAACGTGCTTCCGGCGGTGATCGGCCTGCCGCTGTTCTTCTTCCTCGTCGTCGGCCCCGTCGAGGAGACGGTCAAACTGCTCGCGGTGCGTCTGTATGCCTACCGCGACGTCCGCTTCGACGCCGTCATCGACGGGGCGGTCTACGGCGCCGCGGCCGGACTGGGTTTCGCAACGATCGAGAACGCGCTGTACATCACGCAGGGGCTCGAAGCCGGCGTGGCGGGCACGGAGATCATCGGCATGGCGGGCGACACCGCCGCCGTGCGTGCGCTCGCGGGGCCGGGTCACGTGCTCTACTCGGCGATCGCGGGCTTCTACCTCGGACTGGCGAAGTTCAACCCCGACGACTGGGGCCCGATCGTGATCAAGGGGCTGTTGATCGCGGCGGTCTTTCACGCGCTGTACAACACGCTCTCGGGGGTCGTTCCGATCCTGCTCGTCGGAGCGGCGAGCTGGATCACGCCCGCCGTCGCGCTGATCGGCTTCATCGTCGTCTACGACGGCCTGGTGGGCTACTTTCTCTACCGGAAGATCTCGGCCTACCGGCGGGCGTACGCCGACGCCGGGGTCCGGCGCGGCGACGAGGACGAGCCGACCCCCGAACTCACCGAGTTCGATCCAGATACGGGGCGCTAACCCGCTCGACGTACTTCGCGATCACGTCGGCCTCCAGATGGACGGGATCGCCCACCTCCTTCCCCGGAAGCGTCGTCTCCTCGTAGGTCGTCGGAATGATCGCGACCGTAAACTCCCCCTTCGAGAGGTCCGCGACGGTGAGGCTGATGCCGTCCACCGTAACGGAGCCCTTCTCGACGACGTAGTTCGCGAGGTCGTCGGGCAAGGAGAACGAAAAGCGCCAGTCCTCGCCGACTCCTTCGATTCTTCGGACCTCGCTCACGCCGTCGACGTGACCCTGCACGACGTGACCGTCGAACCGGCCGTCGGCGGGCATCGCGCGTTCGAGGTTGACCCGCTCGCCCTCCCGGAGCTCACCCAGATAGGTTCGAGAGACGGTTTCGGCGGCGAGAAAGACCGAAAATCCCTCGGCACTGCTCTCCTCGACGGTCAGACACGCGCCGTTGACGCTCACGCTCTGGCCGCCCTCGAGCTCGCTCGCGAACGGACAGCCGATCCGCAGGCGCAGCCCGTCGTCGGTTTCGGTCCTCACGAGGACCTCGCCGGTCGCCTCGACGATCCCGGTGAACATACCTCGGCTTGGAGTGGTCGACACGAAAGGGTTCCGTCGGGGTTCCGACATCGGTTCGGGGAGCCAGATACGTTATGGTCATCGGGCGTCTACCGACGGCCGATGGCGAACCTGGGGATTCTGGATATGATCGGACTGGCGGGCTCGCTCGTGTTCGCCCTTCCGGTCGGCGTGTTCGGGCTGAACCGGCTTCTCGACGGCCAGACGATACTGGGCGGCGGGCTGGTCGTCGTCGCGGTGGCGATGGTGTGGCTCCCCCAGACGCTCACGACGCCGATGGACCTCCCCGGGGACATCGCGGGAGCCGCCGTCGGGACGGTCGCCAAGACGCCCGAGGAGGACGACGAACGTGACGGCTCGGAGTGATCTTTGCGGGTTGACCCTTCGGGGCCGGCAGGGTTTTTAGCCGTCGACGATCAACGCGAGGCATGAAACTCCCCGGCATCCTGAGCATGATCCAGCTGGGCTCGGGGCTGATCTTCGCCGTCCCGCTCGGCGTCATCGGCGTCGAGTTTCTGACGTCCGGCCGGCCGGTCTTCGGCGCCGGGTTCTTGCTCGTCGCCGTCGCGATGCTCTTTCTGCCCGAGTACATCGTCCGCCGGATCGGCAGCCCCCGCGACTGGCTTCGCGGGCTCGTTCCCTTCCGCCGGGGCGACTGACGAGAGCCACAACAGGTAGAACCCGGATCCGATCCTCTCAGGAGCCGTCGTCGAAACCGTTACTGGTCGGACGACCTGACCTGCGGGACGAGCGACCGGGGATAGTCGGTCAGGTTCTCGAACCCCTCCTCGCGGACGACCACGAGGTCCTCGATACGAACACCTCCTTTTTCGGGGTCGTAGACGCCCGGTTCGACCGTCAGCACCATTCCCGCCTCTAGTTCCCGGTCCGCCCGGAGCGACGGCGCCTCGTGGAGGCTCATCCCGACGCCATGGCCCGCTCCGTGGGTGAAGCCCGGCGATCCGTCGGGCCGAAATCCATATGCACTGATCTCGGCGGCGGTCTCCCCGTGGACCGCGCTCGCGACCGTCCCCGCTCCCGCCGAGAGCACCTCGAAGGCGGCGTCCTGTGCGCGCTCGACGGCGACGTACGCCCGTCGCTCCCAGCCGCCCTCCGAATCGACGACGAACGTTCGGGAGAGGTCGCCGTAGTAGCCTGCCGGCCCGCGCGGCGAGAGATCGATCAGGACGGTTTCTCCGGGTCCTATCGGTACGTCGCCGGTGAAGTGGAGATCCGCACAGCTTTCCCTGGCCCCGATCACGGTGTTTCCCGCCGGGGCGGCGCCCTCGCGGGCCATCGCGGCGTTTACCTCGCGGCGCAGGCGTTCGGTGGTGAGCGACTCGCCGTCCCAGTTGAGAGTTCCGTCCCCGACCTCGGCCGAGGCCAGCACCGTCTCGGCGAGGGCCATCCCCGCCTGAGCGGCGTCTTGTACTCCACTGATTCGCTCGATTTCTTCCTCGGTTTTCCGTACCCGCATCCGTTCGACGACGTCGGTCGATTCGATCCCGCAGCCCGCACGTTCGAGCCAGAGCGCGGCGTCGTGGGGGATTCCCTGTGGGACCAACACGGTCCCCGAAACGAGTTCCGCGGCGCGCTCGCCCGCGGTCCTCGACGACTGCTCGGCGACACTCACCACCCGACCGGAGAACTCCTCGCGGGCCTGTTCCTCGAACAGCCGGGGCGTACAGAGGGTCGCCCCGCCGTTCTCACCGTCGTAAACGTAGGCGTAGTCGCGATCCGGGCCGGAAAAGCCAGTGAGGTACCTGAGGTCGTCGTCGAAGCAGTCGCCGACGTGAACGAAGGCGTCGGCGTTTCGCTCCTGGAGTTCGGAATCGAGCGGCCCGTCGTTCATCTAGTGGACTTCGGCCTCGGGGGCGTCGGCCTCCGCGATCAGCTCCTCGATGGACTCCTCGCGGGGCTCGTTGCAGAGCAACACGTCGAGCGGCAGCGTCGGCGCGCCGTTGACGAGGTTCTCGAGCAACACGAGGCGTTCGCGGGCCCGACTCATCCCGACGTAGAAGACCCGGCGCTCGTTGTCGGTCAACATCGGTACCGGGCTCGTCGTTCGGGTGAACTCCTCCTCCATGGGGACCTGCTCCTGCTCGATCGTTGCGGCCATCTGTTCGACGACCTTTTCGGTCAAATCGGTCGCGACGAAGACGTGGTCGGCCTCACGCCCCTTCGCCGAGTGGATCGTCCCGATTCGAATCCGCTCGGGGTCCGCGCCCTCGTAGGTGCCCGTCGCGAAGTAGGCCTTGACGCTCTTTCGCTGGAAGCTCGTGATCTTTCTCGACATGTCCGCCGCCGAGACCGGATCGGGGACGAACGGGGCGTACTCGCGGATCACCTCGGGCTCGATGGTGATCTCGGCGACGCTGTCGACGCCCGCGGCCTCCTCTCGTTCGTCGATCTCGTCGAAGAGGTCGTCGCGCTCGTTCGTGCTGAAGGCCGAATCGGCGAGCATGTCCGCGAGACGACGGGCTTCGAGCCCGTTGATCTCCTCGCCGTTATCGACCTTCTCGACGGCGGCGATGAACTGCTGGAGCCGGTCGGTCCACATCCGCTGGTCGGTCAGCAGCTCGAAGGGCATCCCCTCGCTGATGAACTCATCGAGGAACTGGAACATCTGGTAGCGCGCCCGAAAGAGCACCATCATCGTTTCGTCCGGTGTCTCCGCGACCGTCGCCCGGACGTTTCGCACCAGATCCAGCATCGAGGGGCTCTCGACGGCCTCGACCAACCCGCCCTCCTTGCGGGGGTTGAGGTCCTTCTCCTGGCGCTTCTCGATGTGCCGTACTTCTCTGTTCACGACGTCGAGGATGCGCGAGGGGAGCCGATAGGAGTTGGGCAGGACGACGTCCTCGTCGACCTGGGCGTCGAGCAGGAGCGCGGGGTCCGCGCCCTGCCAGGCGTAGACGACCTGGTCGTCGTCGCCCGCGATCAACACGCCCCTCATGTGGGGTTTCCACTCCTCGTAGACGGCGTACTGTAGGGTAGTGATGTCCTGGAACTCGTCGATCACCAGATACTCGACGTTCGGGACCAACGAGCGCTGCTTGACCCGTTCGAGCATGTCCGCGAAGCCGACGAGGTTCTCCTCGCCCTTGAACCCGCGCCACGCGCGGATCGCCTCGGGGATGTCGATCCGGTCGTCATCAGAGGGCCACGTCGGGGTGTACTTGTTGCCCGACATCGAGTTCTCGTCGAGCTCGGGGGGGAGACGCACCTCCTCGTCGTTCCACTGGAAGGGCACGTCGTACCAGTCGCCGACTTCTCTATCCGTTCGCTGGAGCCACTGGCTCGTCGCGATGATCTTGTTGCCGAGCGTGGTCGAGCGGGCGGTCCGGCGGCCCGCGCCGCTGTACTCGTCCTCGAATTCGAGCCCATAGGACTCACAGAACTCCTTTTTCTGCTTCTCGCCGACGACGTCGCCCCGCGAGAGGTCGAGCAGCTCGTAGGCCTTCGCGTGCATCGTACAGACGTTGCCCTGCAGGCTTCGCGGCGAGATGTCGAGGCGTTCGGCGAGCCGGTCGCGGATCTCGGCGGCGGCCGCCCGGGTGTAGGAGACGACCAGTATGTCACGGACGTCGACCGAACCGTCCTCGAGGATCTCCTCGACACGGTCGAGCAGCGCCGTCGTCTTCCCGCTGCCCGGCCCACCGAACAGTCGGGTGACCTGTGTGTCAGCCATTGCACCAACTCACGGGCCTGTGGGTGATAAGCCCGGTGGATTCGCTCAGCCGCCCCGTGTGGAGCGTGCCTCCCGTATCTCCGCGCCGTCGCGGATCAGGTCCTCACAGTCCGGACAGACGCGCGGTTCGTCCACGTCCGGCGGCGTGAACACCCGGACGTACGCCTCGGTCACGAACGAGCCACAGTTCTGACACTCGGGCATTCGGTTCGTCCTCACACACTGCGACCAATAAACAGTTCCGCCCGTCGACCCTCGGCTACTGGGGCGCCCAGCCGCAGACGCTACAGTTCGACGCGGCCTGATCGTGAAGGCCGCCACAGTCGGGACATTGCTTCTTGTTATAGTCGGTGTCCCACCCTACCGGTTCCGTTTCGTGTCCGCGCTGGGACAGGAACTGGTCGAACATGTCGTCGCCGTCGGGTGCGGTGGCCATACGTGGTATGGTATGACACGACAGTACATAACCTTTCGGGCCGGCCAGATGTTTATATCGAGGGATCGTAGGCGGGGTATGGCCGACGCCCCGCTCGAACACGTCAGCAACGCACCCGAGACCCCGACCGACGGCCCCGCTCCGGCGGTCGTGTTGATCCACGGCCGGGGGACGAACGAGCAGGACCTGCTCCCGATCGCGGAGCGACTGCCCGACGAGCTCCACGTCCTGAGCGTCCGCGCGCCCGATCGGCTTCAGGGCGGCTACACCTGGTACGAACTCGACCTCTCGGCGGGCGGGCTGCACGCGAGCCAGCCCCACCCCGAGGAGTTCCGCCGGAGCCTCGACCTCGTCCACGACTTCGTCGAATGGGCACTCGAAGAGTACGACCTCGATCCCGACAGGATCGGCCTGCTGGGATTCAGTCAGGGGTCGATCACGAGCCTCGCGGCGCTCTGTGAGCGCCCCGAGCGATACGACTGGGTGGTCGCGCTGAACGGCTATCTCGCCGAATCACACGAGGACAGCGTGGATAACGCCCGCGATAGGCCGGTGTTCATCGGCGCGGGCGAGAGCGATCAGGTCATCCCCGTCGAGCGCGCCGAGCGCGCCGCAGAACTGCTGGAGGAGGCGGGCGCGGACGTGCGTTTCGAGGTCTATCCGGTGGGCCACGGTACCCATCCCGAGGAGATCCGGGCCGTCGCCGAGTGGGTGGCCGAGCGGCTCTGAACCCGCGCACCACGCCGTCGCCTTTCCCAACGCTTCTGTCCGCCGCGCCCGACCGTCGGGTATGAACTACGTCGGCTGGACGGTCCTCGCGCTGGTGGCGTACACCGTCTTCCCGCCGCTCGTGAACCTCGCGACCCGAAGCGTTCCGAGCGCGGTCGTGACGCTGATCGCCGCCTCGACGTTCGCGCTGGGTGCGGCGGGCGTCGTCGTCTATCGTGGCGAGCGCGTCACGCCGCACCTCGTCTCGCCCGGGGCGACGTACATGTACGCGGCGGCGCTCGCGCTCACCGTCGGCCTGCTCGCGTACTACTACGCGTTGTCGGTCGGCCCGGTCAGCGTCGTCGTGCCCCTGTTCGGGATGTTCGTCGTGACGAGTTCGCTGCTCGGTATCGCCGTCCTCGACGAGCCGCTCACCGCGAGAAAGCTACTGGGAATCGCTTTCGCCGCGCTCGCGATCTATCTCATCGGCGTCGAGTAATTCGGCTCATCGAAGCCCGCGTAGCACCATGACGATCCCCAGCAGGAACCCTGCCGCGACGAGACCGAGCCCCGCGATTCCCAGCAGTTCCGTGCTGTTGTACTCGGGGATCCGGTAGCCGTATCGCATGACTGCCGCCGAGAGCACGAGCGAGAGTCCCGCCCCAAAGGTCGTGGTCGCGAGGTCGACACCGAACGGACTGCCGATATCTGCCATATGGTCGTTTCAGTCCCCGGTCGGGTAACACCTGTGCCGGCGAGTGCTTCCTAGAGATCGTACAGTTCGCCGTACTTCCCCTGTACGTAGTCGAGGAAGTAGTCGGCGGTGAAGGACTCGCCGGTGGCTTCCTCGATCAGTTCGGGCGTGGTGTAGCGCGCGCCGTGGCGGTGGACGTTCTCGACGAGCCAGTCGCGAAGCGGGTCGAACTCCCCCTGCCGGATCTTCCCGTCGAGGTCGTCGATGTCCTCGTCGGCGTTCGCGTACAGCTGGGCGGCCAGCACGCTCCCCAGCGAGTAGGTCGGGAAGTAGCCGAAGGAGCCGTGCGACCAGTGGATGTCTTGCAAGCATCCCTCGGAATCGGTGTCGGGGCGCACCCCGAGGTACTCCTCCATCTTCTCGTTCCACGTCTCGGGGATCTCCTCGACCGAGAGGTCGCCCTCGATGAGCTCGCGCTCGATCTCGAACCGGAGGACGATGTGCATGTGGTAGGTTAGCTCGTCCGCCTCGACGCGAATGAGGTTGTCGTCGTGGACCTGATTGGCGGCCTCGTAGGCGTCCTCGACGGTCGCGTCGACATCGGGAAAGCGTTCCTCGACCTGCGGGAGGAATCGTTCCCAGAACGCCCACGAGCGCCCGACGTGGTTCTCCCAAAGCCGGGACTGGGACTCGTGGACGGTGAGGTCCCGCGAGTCGCCGAGCGGCGTGGCGTAGTGCTCGTCGGGCAATCCCAGCGTATAGGTCGCGTGGCCGAACTCGTGGATCGTGCTGGTGAGCCCTCCTAAGAGATCCGTCTCGTCGAAGCGCGTCGTCACGCGGGCGTCGAACTGGTTGCCCGTCGAGAAGGGATGGGGTGCGGTGTCCAGCCGCCCACGATTCCAGTCGTATCCGAGGGTATCGAGCGCGTCCCGAGCCAGTGCTTCCTGTGTTTCGGGATCGAACTCGCCGGAGAAGGCGTCGACCGCGAGGTCGGCCTCCGAGTCAGCGACCGAATCGATCAGCGGGACGAGCTCCTCGCGCAGTCGCGTGAGCATCTCCTCGGCTTTCTCCAGCTCGATATACGGTTCGTAGTCCGCAAAGAGCACCGCGTAGGGGTCGGCGTCGGGGTCGATGTGTTCCGCGTACTCCTTTTTCAGTTCGATCAGCTCCTCCAGAACCGGCGCGAAGATCGAGAAGTCGTCCTCGGCTTTGGCCTCCTTCCATTTCGGGAGCGCTTCGGAGGTCGTCCGGGAGATCTCCTCGACCAGTTCGGTGGGTACGTGCGTCTTTCGCTCGTACTGGCGGCGGATCTCGCGAACGACTGCCGCCTGCTCGTCGTCGAGAGCCGTCGGTTCGAGGTCCGCGAGGTACTCGCCCATCTCCTCGTCGGTGAACTCCTCGTGGATCACCGCCGACAAGGTCGAAAGCTGCTGGGAGCGGGCCTCGATCCCCTCGTCGGGCATCTTGACCTCCTGGTCCCACTGCAGGACGCCCGCGCCGGCGCCGAGGTTCTCGATGCGCCGTACTTTCTCGAGGAACTGCTCATAGGTATCGCCGTCCGTCGTGGACTGTGCCATACCTACGTTTCGAAACGGGTCGTCAAGAACCCGGTGGTCGCGGCGATCCGATCAGCCGGTGACGACGGCTAGGCCGTCGGTGTCGTTTCCGTCCGCGGAGCCGTTATCGGTGTCGTCCGACTGGTTTTCCGTCGCGTTCTCTCCCTCGTCGTCGGTGTCGTTCGGCTCGCCGAACGACGGCTGCGAATCGGTGTCGTCCGTGTCGGTCACGTCGGATCCGTTCTCGCTCCCACCGCTTTCGTCTCCAACGTCGTCCCCGTCTTGGCCGTCGCTCTCGTTGCCGCTCTCATTTCCCGTCCCACCGGCGTCTTGGCCGTCGTTTTCGCTTTCGTTGCTGTCGCCCTCACCGTCGGCCCCGGTGACGCCCTCGCCCCCGGAGCCATTTTCATTTCCCGAACCGGCCTCGGTGTCGTTCTCGTCGCCGGCCGACGGATCGTCGCTTTCCTCGGTTTCGTTGGTTTCGGTGTCGGGAGCGACTTCGCCCGTATCGCTCTCGTCGTCGCCGTCGCTCACGCCGCTGCTCTCATTTCCCGCCTCACCGTCGCCTGCTCCGTTGTTTTGGTCGGAATCGTTCTGGACGCTATCCATGTCGTCACTGTTATTGTCTGTCTCGTTGCCCTCAATAGGTTCGTTAGTATTGCTACCGTTATCTCCCGAACCACTCTCCCCATTGCTAGATCCTTCATTTTCGCCAGAATTGTCATAGGATTCTGTAAGCACTTCTTCACTGGCCGCGTTTTCAACGGTGATTGTGTCTTGTTCTTCGTCCCATACTGGTCTTTCACTATTCCAGTACACCGTCTCTGAACTATCTTCTCCTTCTCCCGTCACAAGACGAATACTTTCTCCTGGTTCAAGTATCGTTTCTGAGAATGTATATGGATCTATAGAAACGCCATTCCCCTCATCCACAGACCATCCTGTTAAATCAAGTGCCTGATTACCTGTGTTTTCAAATTCGACCCATTCATTTTGGGTATTTGCATCTCCTTGATCAACATTTCTACCCGACACAGAGAGTTCTCCACCTTCCTGACCAGTCGTATCGACATTTTCGTCTTCCCCTCCTGTGGTTTCCTCATCTTCTACGTCGTTACTACTATCGTCTGTATCGCCTGTTTCCGGACTATCTTGGTCCTCCTCATCACCGCTGTCACCGCCGTCGAAGATCGGCAGGCCGCCGTCGTTCTCGTCCTCTTCGTCGCTCGCATCGCCCTCGTCGGCGTCGGTATCGCCGTCGTCGTCGGGCGCGTCCTGTCCGTCGTCGGTGCCCTCGTCGGCACTCCCACCCGTATCGCTGCTATCCTCGCCGTCTCCCTCGTCACCGGCGTCGCTGCTGTCGCTCCCGTCGGCGTCGGTATCATCGCTGTCGTCCGGCGGGTCGGTGGTGTCATCGCCCGCGTCGTCGCTCGCGTCATTCGTGTCTCTCTCGGTAGCGTTGTCCCCGCCGCTGGCGGTGTCGTTCCCGCCGGCGTCACCGGCCCCTCCGTCGGTGTCGTTGTCCGTGAGGCCGGGCGGCGAGTCGCCGCCCCCGCCGGGGCTGTCGGTACCGAACGCACCGAGATCCAGCGCTGGGAGCCCGACCGTCGCGATGATGCCGATCGCGAACAGCGCGATGCCGGCGACCAGCAACACCTGTTGAGGGCGTCTCCAGTCGGCAGTGTCGGTCTCTTCGGTCTCGGGACGCTGTTTCGGCCGCGGCGGGCCGGGGGACTGAGAGCGACTCACGTCACCCACCGATTACGTGCCGACGTGCAAATATCTGTCTCTCCGCCGTCATAACTATCAACGAGCTATACGAACCGCGCCGACTCGCGATACAGGTGGTAACACCGGTCCAGCACCGTGAGCGCGACGCTCTCGTCTTTCGTATGGGCTTCACCCGGTTCGGAGGCGCCACAGACCACGCAGGCGGTCCCCGCTTCCGCGAGCCAGCCCGCGTCCGTCGCGTGGGGTTTCGAGACGAGTTCGGGAATCCCCTCTTGAGTCGCCCGAGCGGCCTCAAGCACCCGCTTTGCGAATCCATCGTCCGAGCAGGCCATCGCCGGGAGGTCCTGGTCGATCGTCCACTCGACGCCCTCCAGCTCCGTCACCCGTTCTATGGGCGCGCGCTCGCCCGGGACGGTGCGCTCGTCGACCGTCACCGTACAGCGATCCGGGATCACGTTCATCGCCGACCCGCCCTCGATCTCGGTGACCGCAACCGATCCCGAGAGGTGGTTTCCGAGCACCGTGGCCTCGGGTGCGTCGATTCCCTTCACCACGTCGACGGCCTCGCAGGCCCGGTAGATCGCGTTCTCGCCCGCCTCGGGTTCGCTCGCGTGGCTCGCCGCACCGCGGGCGGTGATCGTACTGCCCCGACGGCCCTTGTGGGCGACCACCACGTCGGTCACGCCCGGTTTCGAGTAGTTCGTCGAGCCCTCACAGACGATCGCGTATTCGGGCGCGAACCCGTTCTCGATGGCGTGTCGCGCACCGATCCCCCCGCTTTCCTCGCCGACGAAGCTGACGAAGACGAGTTTGCCCGTCGGCTCCGCGGTGCGGAAGGCACACATCGCCGCGGCCACTGCCCCTTTCATGTCGGCAGTCCCGCGGCCGTAGAGGCGCCCGTCGCGCTCCTCGACGACGTATTCGCCGCTTTCGATCTGGGATTCGGCGGGCGGCACCACGTCGTGGTGGCCCACGAGCGCGAGCGTCGGACCCTGCTTCGATCCTCTTCGAGCGAAGACGTTTCCCGCCTCGTCGCGGGTCACCTCGCCGTCGGTCTCCTCGCGCAGCCAGTCCTCGATGAAATCGCCCGCGGCGGTTTCATCGACATGGCTCGGGATCGAAACCAGATCTCGCGTGAGGTCGCGAACGTCGTCAGTCATATCCGACCCGAGGGGGCCGGCCCCCTTAGAATCACTCCTCGCTCAGTTCGCCGGCGTTCTCGCGATACAGTCGGACGTGATCGCACGTCCGCACGAGGTGTTAGCGGATTCTCGCCTCGTGGGCGCCGGACTGCGTGGCTGCTCGAGGAGCGCCGGTCCTCGCCGTCTTCTTGGGCCCCACGGGTTCGTCGTGGTCGAATCCAGATACTCGGGTTCGGCTCGCTTCCCTCCTCGCCGAGTCGGTCGAACGCCTGGGTGATGTCGTGCAGCGATTCACTGAGGTCGCCGGTATCCTTTCTACGGGCGTGCTGGCGCTCCGGCTACACTCGGTCGAGATCGGGATCGCTCATGCGTAGTGACTCTCGAGGTGCTCGACGATCACGTCGCTCCCGTAGATCGCCTCTCCTCGATCCGTGTCGACGAGGAATGGGATCTGGTCCTCGCCGCCGATCGCCTCCATTGCCCCCTTCGTGGTCTCGTTTTTCACCTCTCCCTCCGCCAGCCGCGGGTTGTGCGCGACATAGGAGAGCCCCAGTTCGCTCAGTTTCTCGCGGACGTCCCGGGAGTTCGGGCAGTCCTCCGCCTGGTAGAGTTCGAGCATCGTCGTTCGATAGATCCGCGACACCCGTGAGCGTGGTGCCGTCTCCTGCGTGTTCCGGTATCAACCGCTATCGAGGTGGATGACCTACGAGGGCCATGGACGAACACAACCGTACCGTCGGAATCGACGACTGGGAGGGGGCCGTCACCGAGATCGAGCGCTTCTATGTGGACGGCCATCTCCATACCGAGAGCGATCTGGTGGGCTGTACGATCGGAAACGCCACGGTCGAGATCCACGCTAACGGCCGTCTAGAGGGTAGCATGCCGCTCCACGAGTTCGACGGCCGAATCCACACCCTCGCGTTCGACCACGACGAGGGAACGATCACCGCAGAGAGCGAGGAACTCTCCTATACGGTCCGGCGGCCCTGAACGAGCCACTGGTTCACCTTCGCGGCGAGCAGGAGGGCGACGCTTACCGGCAGCGCAACGAACAGCCCGAGGAACGCTCCGTACAGCACCGACTCGCCGTCCGCCACCTCGAACGCCCCGACGACCGTCGTGGTTCCAAGGAGGACGCCGGCCCAGAGGCGCTGGTGCGTCGCGACGTGCTCGGTCCGCTCGCCGAAGAAGGCCTGATTGGCTATGGCCGCGAGAACCCCACAGAGGGTCACGATCGCTCCGATCAGCGGCGCGTAGACGAGGTCGCCGGGCGTCCGCACGGTCAACAGGCCGACCGCCGCCGTCGTGAACAGGAACACCCCGATCCACACTCGTGGCCGCTCGGCGATATGGGCGGGTCGGGTCGTTGGCATACGTCCATCTGATATTCCGAATAGATATCTCTTCTGGCCGACCTCCCGATGAAATACCCTTATCAACGGTCCGGCTATTAGAGGAGGTATGAAGGTTCTTCCGGACACCAGCGTTGTCATCGACGGGCGCGTCTCCGCGCGGGTCCGCGACGGCGACTTCGCCGGCGCGACCGTGCTCGTCCCCGAGGCGGTCGTCGGCGAGCTCGAACACCAGGCCAACGAGGGCATCGACAGCGGGTGGAGCGGGTTGGAGGAGCTGAAGACGCTCGCCGAACTCGCGGACGCCGGCGAGATCGAGCTCGAATACGTGGGCCGCAGGCCCGACGCGATCGAGAAAGGGCAAGCGGTGGAGGGCGAGATCGACGCGCTCATTCGTGACCTCGCGGCCGAGCAGGAGGCCACGTTCGTCACGAGCGACGTCGTCCAGAGCGAGGTCGCCGAGGCCAAGGGGCTCGACGTCGAGTACATCTCGCCCGAGGTCGAGGACGTCGGGACCCTCGATGTCGAGGAGTTCTTCGACGACCAGACCATGAGCGTCCACCTCAAGGCCGGTGTCGCGCCGATGGCCAAACGCGGCGACGTCGGCGAGATGCGCTTCGAGCGCGTCCGCGAGGAGGTCCAGACCGAAGCGGAGATCGAGGAGATCGCCCGCGAGATCGAAAACGGCGCGAAACAGTCGAGCGAGGGCTTCATCGAACTCTCGGAGCCGGGCATGAGGATCGTCCAGTTTCGCGACTACCGGATCGCGATCGCCCGCCCACCCTTCGCGGACGGCATCGAGATCACCGCGGTTCGCCCGCTGGTCAAGACCGACCTCGACGACTACGACTCCGCCGACGAACTGCGTGAGCGGATGCTCGAACGCCAGCGCGGCATCCTGATCTCGGGCTCGCCCGGGGCCGGGAAGTCGACGTTCGCGCAGGCGGTCGCCGAGTTCCTCAACGACTCGGGCTACTCGGTGAAGACGATGGAGAAACCCCGCGACCTACAGGTCGGCCCCGAGATCACCCAGTACACCGAACTCGGCGGGTCGATGGCCAAAACCGCCGATTCCTTACTTATGGTCAGGCCCGACTACACCATCTACGACGAGGTCAGGAAGACCGACGACTTCGAGGTCTTTGCGGACATGCGCCTCGCTGGCGTCGGGATGATCGGCGTCGTTCACGCGACCCGCGCGATCGACGCCCTCCAGCGATTAGTAGGCCGGGTCGAGTTGGGTATGATCCCGCAGGTCGTCGACACCGTCGTATATATCGAGGCCGGAGAAGTCCACACGGTCTACGACGTGACCACCGAGGTGAAGGTTCCTGCGGGGCTCACCGAGGAGGACCTCGCCCGACCCGTCATCGTCATCGAGGACTTCGAGACGGGCGAGCCGGCCTACGAGATCTACACGTTCAACCGCCAGGTCGTGACCGTCCCGCTCGACGGACAGGAGGAAAGCGAGGGCGGCGTCGATCGGATCGCCCGCCAGGAGATCGAACGCGAGATCCGCTCGATCGCCCAAGGCTACGTCGACGTCGAGCTCCGGGGCTCGAACACGGCGGTCGTCTACGTCGAGGACGACGACATCTCCTCGGTGATCGGCAAAGGTGGCGGCCGGATCACCGACGTCGAGAACAGGCTCGGGATCGACATCGACGTTCGGACCCACGACGAGAACCCGAACTCCAGTGGATCAAGCGGATCGACCGGCCAGGAACGTGGGCAGGTCGTCACCCCGGAGATCACCTCCCGGCACATCCGCCTCACCGTCGAGAGCGCCGAGACGGGCCAGACCGTCGAGGTGAAGGCCGGCGAGGAGTACCTCTTCACCGCGACCGTCGGCCGCGGCGGCGACATTCAGGTCTCACGGGGCAGCGCGATCGCAGAGGAGCTAGAGCGGGCGATCGACAGGAGTCAGCAGATCACGGTCGTCGGCGCCTGATCACTCGGCACAACACGAGCGGGGCGGTTTTTTCGCGGAGGTTTTTCAACGAACGGTTCCCGCAGCGTGCCTTCGGCACGCGAGGAAATCCGACGCAGAAAACGGTCCGTGAGTCTACTCGGCACAGCAGGCTTCGTCGGGGCCGCCGTCGGCGACGACCGCCTGCTCGTCGAGCGTATAGAGGTTCTGGCGGGCATCGGCGAAGTAGATGTCCTCCTCGACGATGTCGATGCGCTCGAGGCGCTCTAATGCGTAGCGAACCGTTCGCGCCGAGAGCATCGACTCGCCGACGATCTGTTTCTGGGTGAGCGACCCGTTATACTCGAGCACTTTGAAGACGAGTTTCGCGCTCGGCGGGAGGTCCTCGATCGTTTCCGCATCCGTTCCGGTCATCACTACGAACCGAAACGCGCCACGAGTATAAAGGTTGAGCATCCGTCTCACACCGTCTCGCGGGCGTAAGCGAACGGCTTTTGAGCCCCGGTGGCCGACTTTCGTGTATGGCAACCGAAGCGGTCGAACAGCGCACGGCCCATATCCGGGCGGTGACGGTCACGGCGATCGCCTCGCTCGCGGGCGTCGGCGCGGGGGTCGCCTCCTCGGCGCTCGCGAGCAACGCCGGCGATCCCATCGCCCTCGCGGTGCTCGGTGCGCTCGTTCTGGTGCAGTTTCCCCTGTTGAAGGGGACGGGAATCGTCGAGGAGTTCTCGGGCAAGGACCGGGTGTTCGTCGTGTTCATGACGTTCTGTCTCTGGTTCGTCACCTGGGGCATCCTGCTGACCACCGGGGCCTCGATCTGAGATGGCCGACGACAGCATCGCAGTGGTCGACCTCGACAGATGTCAGCCCGACCGCTGTAGCTACGAGTGTGCGAACTACTGCCCGCCCAACCGGACGGGAAAGGAGTGTATCACCCAGCGCGGTGAGGACGCAGAGGAGGGCGGCCCCGACCAGATCCGCATCTCGGAGGAGATCTGTCTCGGCGAGACCTGCGGGATCTGCGTCGAGAAGTGCCCCTTCGACGCCATCGAGATCATCAACCTGCCCCAGGAACTGCAGGACGAACCCGTCCATAGGTATGGAGAAAACGCCTTTTCACTCTATGGTCTCCCGATCCCCATCGAGGGTCAGGTCACCGGGATTTTGGGTCCCAACGGGATCGGGAAGTCCACGGCAGTCAACATCCTCTCGGGCGAGCTCACGCCGAACCTCGGCCAGTACGAGGAGCCGCCCGGTTGGGACGCCGTGCTGGACGCCTATCGCGGCACCGAACTGCAGGAGTACATCCGCGAGGTGCGCGACGGCGAGGTCAACGTCGCGCGAAAGCCCCAGTACGTCGACCAGATCCCCAAACAGTTCGACGGCAACACCCGCCAGTTGCTCGAACACACCGACGAGCGCGGCGCGCTCGATGAACTCGTCGAGCGTCTCTCGATCTCACCCGTCATGGATCAGGGCATCGACGAGCTCTCGGGCGGGGAGCTTCAACGGGTGGCGATCGCGGCGTGTCTGGCGCGGGACGCCGACTTCTACTTCCTCGACGAGATCACGCCGTATCTCGACATCGGTCAGCGG
>NZ_RDQG01000067.1 GCF_003697815.1 Halalkalicoccus subterraneus
TTCTTGTTCTCGTGGGTCAGCCGTTCGAGCTTCTGCTGGTACTTGTTGTTCTCGGCGTTCGCGTCCAGCAGCTTGTCGCGCATCTCCTCGTTCTGGTCCTCCAAGATGTCGAGGCGATCGCGCAGGGCTTCGATCTTCTCCTGCTGTGAGGTGCCGTCCTCCTCGTAGGGAAGGTCGACGTCCTCCACGGTATCGGTCATTGGTGCGATTTACGTCGCTGACTCATAAGAGGTTTCGGGTCGATCGAACGCCGCAAAAATTCCTATTAGTAATATTTCTAAAGAGGAAATATTATTACGTTGTATCCGGTAGGGTGAAGCGAAATGAGCACGTCAGAGGCTATATCGGCCGACACCGGGGAGAAGACGGGGTGGGATGCGGTTCGAGAGCTTCCGCCGAGCGCGAAGCTCGTCGCGAAGGTGCTCGAGTACAACGAGACGCTGACCCAGAGCCAGCTCGCCGAGGAGACGCTCCTGCCACCCAGAACCGTCCGCTACGCGCTGAACCGCCTCGAGGAGGAGGACGTCGTCGAATCGCGGTTCTCGTTTTCGGACGCCAGAAAGCGCCTCTACTCGCTCGCGATCGATTCGCGCTAGCCGGCTTTTCCCACGTCGCTTATACGGTTCCCGCGCGAATCACGGGACATGACACGGGTGATTCACACCGGCGATACCCACATCGGCTATCGCCAGTACCATTCGGCCGAGCGTCGGGCCGATTTCCTCGCCGCCTTCCAGCGGGTCGCCGCCGACGCCGTGGAGGAAGACGTCGACGCAGTCGTCCACGCCGGCGACCTCTTTCACGACCGGCGCCCCGACCTCCAGGACCTGCTCGGAACCCTCGACGTCCTCCGCGATCTCGACGACGCGGACGTACCCTTCCTCGCGATCGTCGGCAACCACGAGGGCACCCGCGAGGGCCAGTGGCTCGATCTGTTCTCGCGGATGGGACTCGCGACCCGCCTCGACAGCGAGGGAGTCGTGATCGGCGAAACGACGTTTTACGGGCTGGATCACGTGCCGGTCTCCCGGCGCGAGGAGTTGGAATACGACTTCTCCCCGCCCGAAACCGACCACACCGCACTCGTCGCCCACGGCCTGTTCGAGCCCTTCCCGTACGCCGACTGGGACACCGAGGCACTGCTCGACTCCGCTCCTGTCGAGTTCGACGCGGTGTTGCTCGGCGACAACCACCACCCCGACCGCGCCGAACTGGGGGGAACCTGGGTGACCTATTGTGGCTCAACCGAGCGCGCGAGCGCCAGCGAGCGAGACGGCAGGGGCTACAACCTCGTGAGCTTCGTCGAGGGCGAGGCCCACATCACCCGCCGGGGGCTCGACACCCGCGAGTTCGTCTTCGTCGACGTCGAACTCGCCGCGGGCGAGGGCACTGAACGGGTGCTCGAACGCGTCGGCCAGCACGACCTCGCCGACCGTGTCGTGATCGTCACCGTCGAGGGCGAGGGCGAGACGGTCACGCCCGCCGAGGTCGAATCGTTCGCCCGCGAGGAGGGCGCGCTGATCGCCCGGGTGAACGACAAACGCAACGTCGAGGAGGGCGCCTCGTTTGACGTCTCGTTTTCGGACCCCGATACGGCGGTCCGGGCGCGACTGGAGGAGATGGGACTGTCGGGCGCCGCGAGCGACATCGACGAAACGGTGCGTGCGAGCAAGATCGCCGATACGAACGTCCGTGGGGCCGTCGAGGAGCGCGTCAGGTCGCTGATCGAGGAGGAACCCGAGGCGTTCGAGACGGTCGAATCGGAGTCAGCAATCGAAGGGACGGAGACGATGGAGGACGCCATCGCCTCCGAATCCGGGACTGATGTGACCAATGAGACCGACCCGCCCGATACGGACGGGCAGAACGCGGTCGGTCACGCGGAATCGACCCACCGGCCCGAAGAGGCGAGCGCCGAGGGTCAGGACCAGTCCTCGATGGAGGAGTACCTGTGAGGATCGAGCGGATCCGGTTGAAGAACTTCAAGCCGTATCGCGATACCGACCTCCGGCTCGAACGCGGCGTGACCGTGATCCACGGGCTCAACGGCAGCGGGAAGTCCTCGCTTCTGGAGGCGTGTTTCTTCGCGCTGTACGGCTCCTCGGCGCTCGATGGCACCCTCGAGGACGTGATCACCAACGGCGAAGAGGAGTGCGAGATCGAGCTGTGGTTCACCCACGCCGAGGGGGAGTACCACATCGAGCGCCGGGTTCGCCTGTCGGGCGAACGCGCCCAAACCGCCACTTGCGTCCTCGAAACCCCCGACGGGAGCGTCGACGGCGCTCGCGACGTCGAGCGCTCCGTCGAGAACATGCTTCGGATGGACGCCGACGCCTTCGTCAACTGCGCGTACGTCCGACAGGGTGAGGTCAACAAGCTGATCCACGCCACGCCGAGCGAGCGCCAGGACATGATCGACGACCTCCTCCAACTGGGCAAGCTCGAGGAGTACCGCGAGCGGGTCAGTGAGGCTCGTCTCGGAGTCAACGACGTGCGGGCCGACGTGCAGGGTAGCCTCCGGGAGGTCGAATCCCAGATCGACGAGAAGGAGGAGCGAAACCTCCCCGCGATCCTGAACGACCTCGGAACCGAGCTCAACGGTGTCGTCGAGGAGATCGAGCGCTTCGAGGAGAACAAGCGAAACGCGGAGCGAACCCGCGAGGAGGCGAGCGAAGCCCTCGACGCACACGAGGAGACCCGCGAGGAGATCGCCGACCTCGACGCCGACATCGGAGAGCTCAGAGAGACCATCTCGGGGACCGAACGCGACCGCGAGGGAATCAAAGAGCGGATCGCCGAGACTAGCAAGCGGATCGGGGACCTCGAAAGCGAGCGCGACGAGCTACTAGCCGAGGCGGGTTTCGAGAGTGCCGACGCGGATCGACTCGCGGAGCGAAACGAGGCGCTCGACGACGAGTTAGAGGACTGTCGCGAGTCGATCCGCGAGGCGAGCCTCGCCGCCCAGCAGGAGAAAAGCGACGCGAAGACGAGCACGGAGGCAGCCGAGGACCTCGAAACACGGGCCGAGGAGGCCCGCGAGGAGCGCGCGAGCCTCGAAGACGAGGTCGAGACGGGAACCGAAACGCTCGCCGAGCGCCGCGAGTCCCTCTCCGAACTCGACGAAGAGATCGAGGACCTCCGCGAGCAGTTCGACGGGGCCCCTGTCGACGTCGGCGGGGCCGATGGATTGCTGGCCGATCTGCGCGAGAAACGCGAGGCCCATCGAGAGCGGGAGACGGAGCTACGGGCCTCGCTCGAAAGCGCCCGCGAGGCACTCGAAGAGGGCGAGCGCCTCCAGGAGGCCGGCAAGTGCCCCGAGTGCGGCCAGCCGGTCGAGGGCTCGCCCCACGTCGACGCCCTCGAGGAACGCCGCGAGCGGGTCTCCGACCTCGAAGCCGACCTCTCTGAGCTGCGCGCGGAGCGCGAATCGCTCGCCGAGCGCATCGACCGGGCCGAGCAACTGGCTGACGCCGAGGAGGAAATCACGAGGAACGTGGATCGCCGCGAAACCCTCTCGGAGCTGCTCGCGGATCGTGAGACGGCCCTCGAGGAGAAACGCGAGCGGATCACCGACCTCGAAGCTCGCGCCGAAGAGCTCGAAGCCGAAGCGGAGGCGAAACGCGAGGCCGCAAGCGAGGCCCACGAGCGGGCGGGTGAGGCCCAAGAGTGGATCGCCGACCTCGACGAACGCCGGACCGAACTCGAGGAGCGGCTCGACCGACTCGACTCGCTTTCGGACGTGCTTGTGGAGATCGAGAGCGCCCGCGAGACGGTCTCGACGCTTCGAGAACGCCGCGAGGGGCTCGCGGAGCTGAACGACGAGCGCCGCGAACGACTCGCCGACAAGCGCGACCGAAAGGACGAGCTCGAAGCCGAATACGACGCCGCACGAATCGAGCAGGCACGCGAGAACAAGCGGGAGGCCGAGCAGTACCTCGAGAAGGTCGAGGACAAGCTCGCCGAACTCGCCGAACGCGAGGAGACGCTGCGGGACCGTATCGGCGGCGTCAAGCGCGAACTCGAGACCCTCGAGGAGCTCCGGGAGCGCCGCGAGGCCCTTCAGGAGCGCGCGGCGGCGCTCGACTCCCTCCACGAGGAAGCCGAGCAGCTCCAGGGGATGTACGCCCAGCTGCGCTCGGAACTGCGCCAGCGAAACGTCGACCAGCTCGAACGCATGCTCAACGAGACGTTCGATCTGGTCTATCAGAACGACGCGTACGCGAAGCTCGAACTCACGGGCAAGTACGAGCTCACCGTCTACCAGAAGGACGGTTCACCCCTCGCGCCCGAGCAGCTTTCGGGCGGCGAGCGCGCGCTGTTCAACCTCTCGCTTCGCTGTGCGATCTACCGCCTGCTTGCCGAGGGGATCGAGGGTGGCGCGCCGATGCCCCCGCTCATTCTCGACGAGCCGACGGTCTTCCTGGATTCGGGCCACGTCTCGAAGCTCGTCGACCTCGTCGAGTCGATGCGCCGACTCGGCGTCGAGCAGATCGTCGTCGTGAGCCACGACGACGATCTGGTGGACGCGGCCGACGAGCTCGTGACCGTCAAAAAGGACCCGACATCCAACCGGTCGACGGTCGAGCGCGGCGAGGCGCTACTCGCCGCCGGAGTCACGGAGTGAGGACAGTGCCTCGCGCGCCGTCTCCGTGGTTCGGTAGCCCCGTTCGCCCGCGACCTCACACTCCTCGATCAGCCCCGCCGCCCGGAGCTCCGTGACGAGCCCATGGAAATCGCTCTCACAGAGGCTATCGAGCGAGAGCAGTTCGCGTACCGGTCGAGCGCCGGTATCCAGAAGACAGAGCAAGCCGAGCGTGCGGTCGTCGTGAACCGCGCGTAGAAGTCGTCTGACCGGCTCGTCGACCTCGCTGGCGGCGAGTTCGAGTGCAGAGGCACCCTCGATTGCCGACAACGAGTCGGTTTCGACGTATCGCTCCTCGCCCGTCCCGGGGTCGCGGACCAGACTCGATCCCTCGGATCGTTTGAGCAGGAGGTACCGCGAGCCATCGACGTCCTCGACGGTCTGCATGGCCCCTTTACATCCCTCGCCGGTTAGTCGCTGTCGGTGTCCAGCTCGTCGAAGTCGAGGGTCCAGTACTTGTAGATCCCCCGACCGAGCGCCAGCAGCCCGACCGCGAGCATGCCGCCGCCGAGATAGGTCCGTCCCTCGAAGACGAGAAACAGCGCCCCGACGCTGGCCGCGAGGACCCCGACGTTGAACAGGACGACGAGGGTCCAGAAGGCGCTCAGAAGGTCGGTCGATGTCCCCTCGGGGCCGAGCATCCCGTCGATCTCGGGCGCGACGTCCGGCGCCTCCGGGGTTTCGGGACCGAGGGTCGGTTCGCTCTCCTCGGGTTCGATAGCGGGGATCTCGGGGCCTAGATCGGGCTCCTCGGGCTCGTGCTCCGAGCGGTCGTCGGGAAACACACTCGGTGATCGGTCGACGGGAGCAAAAGCGATTCGACACGCGGCCGAATCAGAGTTGGTCGGGCAGCGAGACGGCGTGGCTCGTTTTGACCCACGCGAGCGGGTTTCGCACGTCATAGAACACGATGTCGCCACTGGCCTCGTAGGTTTCGACCGACTCGACCGCGTCGAGTTCCTGTTCGTCGTCGGTACCGCCCTCTCGTTCGTGATCGGCGCTTGACATCGTCGTCACCATTCTCCGGTATGTGTTAACATGATATATGTCTTGTTGCCGAGTCACATTATACCATAGTATTCGAACGAAGAGGATTTCGCCGGACGAACGGTGGATTCGCCGCTCGTTCGCCCTCGTCTCGCGTGTCTCGCACGGCGAACGACGGGTACTCCGCTCGGTAAACCACCGAGGTTTTAGCCCGCCCCAACCAACGAGCGGTAAATGGAGCAATCGGGACTCTCCGCCTACGGGGACGCGAGCGAGAGCAAGCGTCCGGCCGCGGAGGCGCGCGCGGTCGCCGGTAACGGCGGTCGGGACACCGACGAGGTGGTCGATATCGACGAACGGCGCTTCCCCGTAGTCGAGAGGACGATCGACCTCGGCGTCACACAGGTCAACTACACCATCGAGGAGACTTCCGAGGGTGAACGACCCGTCATGCACGTCTTCGGGCGGGACGACGCGGGCGAGGCCCACCACGTTCGCGCGTACGAGTTTCGGCCGTACTTCTACGCGCCCACCGCAAGTCTGAGCGACGGGGACCTGAACGACAGCCGGATCACCGGCTCCGAGGAGGGCTATCAGTCGATCCGGGGCGAGCAACTCACGAAGGTCTTCGGGCAAACCCCCCGGGACGTCGGGAACATGCGCGACCGGTTCGACCACTACGAGGCCGACATCCTCTTTCCCAACCGCCTGCTGATCGACAAGGGGATCAACAGCGGGATTCGGGTGCCCGACCGGCGTGACGACGACGGCTCCATTCGAGTCCACCACGAGGAGATCGAACCCGTCGAGGCAGAGGCCGACCTCCGGATCCACAACTTCGACCTGGAGGTCGACGATCGTTCAGGGTTCCCCGAGGAGGGCGAGGAGCCGATCGTCTGTCTGACCAGCCACGACTCGACGCGCGAGGAGTACATCGGCTGGCTGTACATCGCCCCCGCCGGCGACGGGACGGCCCCTGAGGACCTGCCGGAGTACGCTCCGATCACCGAGGACGCCGACATCGAGATCCGCGCCTTCGAGAGCGAGGAGGCGATGCTCGACGCCTACCTCACCTACCTCACCGAGACCGACCCCGACGTGCTCACGGGCTGGAACGTCGACGACTTCGACGCCCCGTACCTGATCGACCGCCTCGACCGTCTGGATCCGGCGACCGACTACGACCTCTCGATGGAGCGCCTTTCCAGAGTGAACGAGGTCTGGCGAAGCGACTGGCAGGGGCCCAACATCAAGGGCCGGGTCGTCTTCGACCTGCTCTATGCGTACAAACGTACGCAGTTCAGCGAACTCGATTCGTATCGATTGGACGCGGTGGCAGAGACCGAACTCGGGGTCGGCAAGGAGCGCTACGCTGGCGACATCGGTGACCTCTGGGAGCAGGACCCCGAACGCCTGCTCGAATACAACGTCAGGGACGTCGAACTCTGCGTCGAGATCGATGCCCGCCAGGGGATCATCCCCTTCTGGGACGAGGTACGGACGTTCGTCGGCTGTAAACTGGAGGACGCTCCTACCCCCGGCGACACCGTCGACATGTACGTCCTGCACAAGGTCCACGGCGAGTTCGCCCTGCCTTCGAAGGGCCGCGTCGAGAGCGAGGACTACGAGGGTGGAGCCGTCTTCGACCCGATCACGGGGGTGAAGGAGAACGTCACCGTGCTGGACCTGAAATCGCTGTACCCGATGTGTATGGTGACGATCAACGCCTCTCCCGAGACGAAGGCCGGTCCCGAGTACGATGGGGAGACCTATCGCGCGCCCAACGGCATGGAGTTCAAACGCGAGCCCGACGGGATCATCCGGTCGATGGTCGACGAACTTCTCACGGAGCGTGACCGCAAGAAGTCCCGCCGGGCCGAACACTCGCCGGGCAGCGGCGAGTACGAACGGTTCGACCGCCAGCAGGGCGCGGTGAAGGTCATCATGAACTCGCTGTATGGGGTGCTCGGCTGGGAGCGCTTCCGGCTCTACGATAAGGACGTCGCCGGGGCGGTCACCGCCACGGGAAGGGAGGTCATCGAGTTCACCGAGGAGTCCGCGAACGAACTGGGCTATCAGGTCACCTACGGGGACACCGATTCGGTCATGCTCGAACTCGGGGCCGACGTCGACAAACAGAGCGCCATCGAGCAGTCCTTCGAGATCCAGGACCACATCAACGGTTCGTACGACGAGTTCGCGAGCGCGGTACTCGACGCCGAGGACCACCGCTTCCAGATCGAGTTCGAGAAACTCTACAGGCGGTTCTTCCAGGCCGGCCGGAAAAAGCGGTATGCGGGCCACATCATCTGGAAGGAGGGCAAGGACGTCGACGACATCGACATCACGGGCTTCGAGTACAAACGCTCGGACATCGC
>NZ_RDQG01000068.1 GCF_003697815.1 Halalkalicoccus subterraneus
GGCCAACCCCGACCCCGAGATCACCTACGAGGAGGCCAAACAAGCCCGCGAGGACACGGTGATCATGGCGACCGGGCGCTCGGACTACCCCAACCAGGTCAACAACGTGCTGTGTTTCCCGTTCCTGTTTCGGGGGGCCTTGGACGTGCGGGCCACGGAGATCAACGAGGTGATGAAGGTCGCTTGCGCCGAGGCGCTTGCCGACCTCGCAAAACAGGACGCCCCGGACGCGGTCCGGAAGGCCTACTCCGACGAGACGCTGCGCTTCGGCCCGGAGTACATCCTGCCCAAGCCCCTCGACTCGCGGGTGCTGTTCGAGGTGGCTTCGGCGGTCGCGCAGGCGGCAATCTCGAGCGACGTCGCGCGTCACGAGGTCGAACTCGACGAGTATCGCGAGACACTCGAGGCCCGACTCGGTAAGTCCCGCGAGATGATGCGGGTCGTCCTCGATAAGGCGAAAAGCGATCCCAAACGTGTGGCGCTCGCCGAGGGGGAACACGAGAAGATGATCCGTGCGGCCTACCGGATGCAAGAGGAGGGGATCGCTCGGCCCGTCCTCGTGGGCGATCGCGAGTCGATCGAGGGGACGATCACGAACCTCGACCTCGAGTTCGAACCCGAACTCGTCGATCGATCGGACGACGCCTACAGGACCTATGCGGACCGTCTGTACGAACGGCGGCAGCGAAAGGGACTGACCCGAACCGAGGCACTCGACCGCCTCGAAAACGATCCGAACTACCTCGCGAGCGCGATGGTCGAGGCCGGCGACGCCGACGCCATGCTGACGGGGCTGACCCATCACTACCCCTCGGCGCTCCGTCCCCCGTTGGAGGTAATCGGGACGGCCGACGATACCGACTACGCCGCCGGGGTCTACCTGCTGGCGTTCAAGGACCGCGTGGTCTTCTGTGCGGACGCCACCGTCAACCAGAACCCCGACGAGGACGTCCTCGCGGAGGTCGCTCGCCACACCGCACAGCTGGCCCGCCGCTTCAACGTCGAACCGCGGGTTGCCCTCCTGTCGTACTCCGATTTCGGATCGGTGGACAACGAAGGGACGCGAAAGCCACGCAACGCGGCGCGCGCGCTCCGACGGGACCCCGACGTGGACTTCCCGGTCGACGGCGAGATGCAGGCCGACACCGCCATCGTCGAGGACATGCTCGACGGGACGTACGACTTCGCGGAGCTGGAGGAACCGGCGAACGTGCTGGTCTTTCCCAATCTGGAGGCAGGCAACATCGCCTACAAACTGCTCCAGCGACTGGGCGGCGCGGAAGCCATTGGACCAATGCTCGCGGGTATGGACGAGCCGGTGCACGTCCTCCAGCGCGGCGACGAAGTCAAGGACATCGTCAATCTGGCGAGCGTCGCGGTCGTCGACGCCCAAGAGCAGTAGTCCGGCGGGCGCACTCGCCGTCCCCGGACGAACACCTGCCCCAACACGATTAATTAAGAGGGTTCATAACGGTTCCTTCGATAGTATGAAACGGGAGAACGGGACACACTGGGCGGGGCTGGCATGAACGGGAACGACCGCTCGATCGCCGGATTCACCATGCTCGCCCACGGGACCTTCCACACCTACGAGCTGTCGATTCCGCTCTTCATCGTGATCTGGCTCGACGTCTTCGAGGTCTCGGCGTTCGTCCTCGGGATCGTCGTCAGCATCGGTTACGGGTTGATCGGCGTCGGCGCGCTTCCCAGCGGCGTGCTCGCCGACCGGTACGGTTCACGACGACTGATCGTCGCCGCAGTTCTGGGAATGGGAGGGGGATTTTTCCTGCTCGCGCTCGCGCCCAACGTCTACACGCTCTGTGGGGCGATCGTCGTCTGGGGTGCCGCCGCGAGCATCTACCACCCTGCCGGGCTCTCGCTGATCAGCCGCGGGGCCGAGGAACGGGGGACCGTCTTCGCGTACCACGGCGTCGGCGGCAACGTCGGCACCGCGTTCGGTCCGCTGCTCGCCGCCCTTCTGTTGATCTTTCTCGACTGGCGGTTCGTCATCGTTGCACTCGCGATCCCGGCGGTCGTCGTCGTGGCGGTCGGCTCCGCCATCGAGTTCGACGAGACGGCCGCCACCGCGACCGACGGCGGCGAGAGAACCGACGGCGACGAAGGGCCGACGACCGACGGCGAAGACGGGGACGACGGCTTCGACCTCGGGTCGATCGTCGCCGATTCTCGCCTGCTCTTCACGACGGGCTTTGCCCTCGCGTTCGTGATCGTCATGCTCTATGGCACCTACTACCGGGGGCTGCTGACGTTCATGCCCGACATGATCGCGGACCTCCCGCAGTTCGGCACCTACACGATCATGGGACAGTCGGCCGAACCCTCCCAGTACATCTACACCGGTCTGTTGATGGTCGGCATCCTCGGCCAGTACGCCGGCGGGCGGGTCACCGATCACGTCAGGACCGAGTACGCGCTGCTGGCGACGTTGACGGCGCTCGCGGCGCTCGCGGTCGTCTTCCTGCCCGCGGCGGGCTGGGGGGTCGTCCCGTTCCTCGCGGTCTGTGCGATCCTCGGGTTCTGCCTTTATGCGACCGCGCCGATCTATCAGGTCGTGATCGCGGAATACGCCGCAGAGGACGTCCACGGTCTCTCCTACGGCTTTACGTATCTGGGTATGTTCGGCGTCGGAGCGGGGGGCGCCGCGCTGGCAGGCGCGCTGCTGACGTACTTCAGCGCCTCCGTGTTGCTCGGAACCCTCGGCGCGATCGCGCTCCTCGCGGCTGGGCTCGTGGTAGTCGTCCTCAAATTCGTCTAAACTACTCAGGCGACGCGGTTTCGCAGTTCCTCCCCCGACCGGTAGCGCTCGACGTTCTCCTTCACCAGGTCGGCGATGTCAAGGTGGTACCGGTTGGTCGCAGAGCCCTTATGCGGCATGACGATCACGTCCTCCATGTCCCACAGCGGCGATTCTTCGGGAAGGGGTTCGGTCTCGAAGACGTCGAGTGCCGCACCCGCGATCTCGCCGTCCTCGATCGCCGCAACGAGCGCCTCCTCGTCGACGATGGGACCTCGGGCGACGTTCACGAGATAGGCATCGTCGCGCATCGCCTCGAACTCCGGCGTCGAGAGCAGGCCGTCAGTCTCGGGGGTGTGCGGCAGCGTGATCGCGACGAATCGGGCGTCCGAGATCGCCTCGTGAAGCTCGTCGGGGTCGTAGACCTCCGAGACCCCGGGAACCGGTTCGTCCGAGCGCCGGACGCCGACGACCTCCATCCCTAACCCATCGGCCCGCGTGGCGATCCCCTCGCCGATGGTCCCCAGCCCGAGCACGCAGAGTCGCTCGTTTTCGACGGTGAACGGACGGTCGTACTCGGGGGTGTACCAGTGGGTTTCGTTCTGGTTGTCCCGGTAGACGTGCAACATGCGTGCAAGCGAGAGCATACAGCCGACGGCGACCTCGCCGACGGTCGCGCCGTGGATGCCCGAACTGTTGGTTAGCGGGGTATCCGTCTCGGCGTAGGCCTCGGTATCGAAGGCGTCGTAGCCCGCTCGGGCACAGTGGACCCAGCCGGCGTCGAGGAACTCCTCGCGGGGGGCGTAGGTGACGACGCCGTCGCGCTGGTCGTACTCCCGTCCGTCGCCGACGAGTTCGACCGGGATCGAAAGATCCGAAAACGCCTCGACGAACGCCCCCTCCGGGATGACGCTGTCGACGGATTCGTGGACGTACAGCTGTTCGAGGTCGGGTGCTGCCATGCGCGTGAGTGTATCACTCGCGAGGTTGAAGCTTTCGGAACGGAGCGTCGTCGGAACACCACGATCCATCGGAGAGTGTTCCGTGTCCGAGCTTGACAGAATTGGTAACTCTTATCACATAGTCGGACAGCATATGGGGTAGTCACCGTAACGGTGAGGACATCATGGACGTCAACGAAGCGATCGCGCAGACGCTACGAGAGGAGGGTGTAGAGTACCTGTTCGGCTTCCCGAGCAACCCGCTGTTCGACACGGATTCAGCGGAGGAGGCGGGGGTCCGATCCATCATCACGAGGCAGGAACGAACCGCGGTCCACATGGCCGACGCCGTCGGGCGGCTGACCTCCGGCGAGCAGGTCGGCGCGTTCGCCTGCCAGCACGGGCCGGGCACCGAGAACTCCATCGGCGGCGTCGCCCAAGCCTACGGCGAGTCCGCGCCCATCGTCGCGATCCCCGCGGGCTACGATCTGGCGAAGACCGACGTGGACCCGAAGTTCAACTCGCTGGTGAGCTACCAGTCGGTGAGCAAGTCCTGCGAACAGCTCGCGGACCCCGAGGCCGTCGGCGAGACGATGCGCCGGGCGTTCAGCTCGGCGCGTAACGGCCGGCCCCGGCCCTCCGTGGTCGAGGTCCCCAAGGACGTCTTCTACACGGATCTCGAGGAGGAGTTCGAGTACACCCCCTCGAAGGCGCGCCGGTCGGGCCCGGACCCGGCGGACGTCGAGACGGCAGCCGAGACCCTCGCCGAGGCCGAGCGCCCGGTGGTCTTCGCCGGACAGGGTGTCCACTACGCGAAGGGCTGGAACAGTCTGAAGGAACTCGCCGAAACCCTCGAAGCCCCCGTGGCGACGAGTTTGAACGGGAAGAGCGCGTTCCCCGAGGATCACCCCCTCTCGCTGGGCGCCGCCAGCAAAAGCGAGCCCGGTCAGCTCGCCCATTTCATGCGCGAGGCCGACGTCGTCTTCGGGATCGGCTGTTCGTTCACCGAGACCGCATACGGGTTGACCGCCCCCGAGGGCGCCGACATCGTCCACTCGACGCTCGATCCCACGGACATCGACAAGGACGTCGTCTCGACGCACTCGCTGGTCGGCGACGCCAAGCTCACCCTCGAAGCGCTGCTCGACGAACTCGACGGCCGCGTCGACGATGACCGCGGGCGGGCCGATGACGTGGCGGCGGAGATCGAGGACGTCCGCGAGGAGTGGCTCGCCGAGTGGGAGGCGAAGCTCACCTCCGAAGACACGCCGATCAACCCGTATCGAGTGGTTCGGGAGCTCGACGAGATCGTCGACAAGGAGGAGGTCGTCATCACCCACGACGCGGGCAATCCCCGCGACTTCCTCGCGCCGTTCTTCGAGGTCACAGAACCCCTCTCCTATATCGGCTGGGGGAAGACCACCCAACTGGGCTACGGGCTGGGGCTGACGATGGGCGCGAAGCTCGTCAATCCGGAGAAGCTCTGCATCAACGTCTGGGGCGACGGCGCGATCGGAATGACGGCCCTCGATCTGGAGACCGCGGCCCGCGAGGACATCCCGATCCTCTCGATCCACCTGAACAACTTCGAAATGGCCTCGTATGACACGCCATTCGGCGGCGACTGGGCGGACGTCGCGGAGGGACTCGGTTGCTACGGCGAGCGCGTCGAGGACCCCGACGAACTCGGGGCGGCCATCGAACGCGGGATCGAGCAGACCGAGGAGGGAACGCCCGCGCTGATCGAGGTCATCACTGCGAAGGAGACCGAGCTCTCGCGGCCGGATCTCGAATAAGCACCTCGCCCTCCGAGAGCGACGGGAACGTTTAACACCGACAGCTGAAACCACTACATCATGGAATCCGATAGCACGAGTCAAGAGAAGATACTCGACGGGATCACCGTCGTCGATCTCACCACGTTCGTCACCGGCGGCTTCGCGACGCTGATGCTCGCGAACCAGGGCGCGGAGGTCATTAAGGTCGAACGGCCCGAACTGGGCGACGACAGTCGCCACTCGGGCCCGCCGTTCGTCTCGACGGAGGACTACGAGGGACCCGGCCGGTCGGCCGCCGAGCAGGGGGAATCGCCCTACTTCTGGACGGTCAACTACGACAAGCAGAGCGTCGAACTGAACCTCAAAAGCGAGGAGGGACTGGCGATCTGCAAGGAGCTGATCGAGGAGGCGGACGTAGTAGTCGAGAACTTCCGGCCCGGGACCGCCGAACGGCTCGGACTGGGGTATGACGATCTGTGTGAATTGAACCCCGAACTCGTCTACTGTTCGATCTCCGCGTTCGGCGAGACGGGCCCGTGGAGTGACCGCCCGGGATATGACCTCCTGGTTCAGGGCATGAGCGGGATCATGAGCGTCACCGGCGAGGAGGACGGCGACCCGGTGAAGGTCGGCCTTCCTCAAACCGATCTCATCACGGCGATGTGGGCCGCCTTCGGCATCGTCGGCGCGCTCTTCCGGCGCGAGCGCACGGGCGAGGGCGAGCGCGTCGAACTCGGCATGCTGGAGGCGGCACTGCCGTGGCTCACCAAGCAGGCCGCGAAGGCGTTCGTCGGTGAGACCCCCGGAAGAATGGGCACCAAGGATCCGGTGCTCGCGCCGTATCAGAGCTATCCCACCAGCGATGGCTATCTGAACGTCGCCTGCGGCAACCAGAAGCTCTGGGAGGGGTTCTGCACCGAGATCGGGCGGGAGGACCTCCTCGACGACCCGCGATTCGACTCCAACGCCGACCGGGTCGAGCACATGGATGAGCTAGAAGAGGAGCTCTCGGAGACGCTTCGCGAGCGCACCACCGACGAGTGGGTCGAGGCGCTGGCCGAGGAGGCGGGCCTGCCCGTCGGCCCGGTCTACGAGGTGGGCGAGGCACTGGAGAACGAGCAAGTGGAGGCCCGCGGGGCAGTGGGATCGCTCGATCACCCCGCGGCGGGCGAGATCCCGAGCCTCGAACACCCGCTGAACTTCGAGGGCGCCGACAGCGGGTTCGACGACGCGCCGCCGCTCCTGGGCGAGGACACCGAGGCGATCCTCGATCGCCTCGGATACTCCGAGGAACAGGTCGCGGAACTGCGTGACTCGGGTGCGATACCCGACGCGTAAACGGAGACGGCTCGGACGCAACACATTTATTCGTGTGTTACTACCACACATTCGAGACCGACCGCGTCGTTCGACCGTCTTGAGTCCCGAGCTAGGGCAGTTCGCGATCTCGGGCGGCGCCGATCGGACACGAACCGGAACAGCGGCGATAACCACGGAGGAGACACGCTTCACAATGGCAACAACCGACCGACACGACCCCGCGACCGACGACCGAGCGAACTACGACTACACGAACGGTGACGTCGAGCGACCCGATCTCGTGGCCGACCTCGAAGACCGCGTCGAGGGCGACGTCCGCTTCGACGAGTACTCACGGGAGCTGTACGCGACC
The DNA here is from genome assembly GCF_003697815.1 of Halalkalicoccus subterraneus. Lineage (NCBI taxonomy): Archaea > Methanobacteriati > Methanobacteriota > Halobacteria > Halobacteriales > Halalkalicoccaceae > Halalkalicoccus > Halalkalicoccus subterraneus. Next base: position 7,147 of record NZ_RDQG01000068.1, read on the forward strand.
GACGCCAGCGCCTACGAGGTCACGCCCATCGGCGTGGTCTTCCCGACCGCGACGGAGGACGTCGCCGCGGTGATGGCCTACTGCGCCGACCGAGAGATCCCCGTGCTGCCCCGCGGCGGCGGGACGAGCCTCGCGGGCCAAGCGGTCAACGAGGCGGTCGTGCTGGACCTCTCGCGGTACATGACCGACATCACCGACGTGGACCCCGACGCGATGCGGGCACGCGCCCAGACGGGGGTCACGCTCGGCGAACTTAACCGCACCCTCGAACCAGAGGGGATCAAGTTCGCGCCCGACCCCTCGACGGCCGACCGCAGCGCCTTGGGGGGTGCGATCGGCAACAACACGACCGGCGCACATTCGCTGCTGTACGGCAAGACCGACGCCTACGTCGAGGAGTGCGAGGCCGTCCTCTCCGATGGCTCGGTCCACACCTTCGGCGAGATCAGCGTCGAAGAACTCCGAGAGGAGGCCGATCCCGAGGGCGAGGTACTCGAGCGGATCTACGCGGAAGTCGTCCGGATCATCGACGAGGAGAGCGACGCAGTTGCGGAACGGTACCCGAGCATGAAGCGAAACGTTTCCGGATATAACCTCGACGTGCTCGTCGAGGAGGCAAGCGAGGCGCAACGCGCCTCGGAGGACACGAGCGGTGTAACCGCGAGTACTGGGGAAGGAAGCACAGAGGAAGGTGTCGTGAACCTCGCGCGCCTGCTGGTCGGCAGCGAGGGGACGCTCGCCATCGTCACCGAGGCCGAAGTGAGTCTGGAGCCGATCCCCGAGACGAAGTCGATCGGACTACTTACCTACCACAGTCTGCTGGAGGCGATGGAGGACGTCGGCCCGATCCTCGAACACGAACCCGCCGCCCTGGAGGTGCTCGACGGCGTGCTGGTCGACCTCGCGCGCGGGCTCGACGAGTTCAAGGACGTGATCGGAATTCTGCCTGATGAAACCGATACCTTCCTCCTGGTCGAGTTCTACGCCGATTCGGACGAGGAGCGCCGGGAGAAGGTCGAGACGCTGCTGGAGGACCGGGTGGGCGAGATCGCCTTCGGCGGCTACGAGGCCTACGACGAGGAGACCCGGAAGGACTTCTGGAAGATGCGCAAGGCCTCGACGCCGATCCTCCTCTCTCGTACGGGCGACGAGAAACACATCGCGTTCATCGAGGACGTCGCGATCCCGCCCGAACACCTCCCGGAGTACACCGCCGACTTCCAGGCGATCTTCGAGGACCACGACACGTTCGGGAGCTTCTACGCCCACGCCGGTCCGGGATGTATGCACGTCCGTCCGCTGATCGACACTAAAACTGCGGAGGGCGTCGAGACGATGGTTTCGATCTCGGACGCCGCGACGGATCTCGCGGTGAAATACGGAGGGAGCGTCTCGGGCGAACACGGTGACGGACGGGCCAGAACCCAGTGGAACAGGAAGCTCTACGGCGAGCATCTCTGGAACGTGTTCCGCGACCTGAAGACCGCCTTCGACCCCGACTGGCTGCTCAATCCCGGCTCGGTCTGTGGCGACTTCGACATGAGCGAGAACCTCCGCTTCGGTCCCGACTACGAGTTCGAGGCGGGCTTCGAGCCCGAACTCAACTGGGAGAACGACAACGGCTTTCAGGGGATGGCCGAGCTGTGCCATGGGTGTGGCGGCTGTCGGACCAGCCAGGACGGAGCCGGCGGCGTGATGTGCCCGACGTATCGGGCCTCCCAGGAGGAGATCACGAGCACGAGAGGGCGGGCGAACATGCTCCGGCAGGCGATGAGCGGCGATTTACCCGACGAGGAGCAGTTCGACGTGGAGTTCATGCACGAGGTGATGGACCTCTGTGTGGGCTGTAAGGGCTGTGCGCGGGACTGTCCCTCCGAGGTCGACATGGCGAAGATGAAGGTCGAGGTCGAACACGAGTACCTGAAGCGTCACGGGGTCGACCTGCGCTCGCGCGTCTTCGCGCGTATCGACTGGCTCTCGGACCTCGGGAGCGCGACCGCCCCGCTCTCGAACCTCGCGAGTTCGCTCCCCGGGTCGGGACTCGTCACCGAAAAAGTCCTGGGGATCGCCCGCGAGCGCACCCTGCCGGAGTTCGAGCCCGAGACGCTCACGGAATGGTACGAGAAACGCGGGCCGCAGGTGAGTGAAAAAGAGGCCGACCGGAAGGTTCTGTTGTTCCCCGATACGTTCACCGACCACAACAACACGAAGGCGGGCAAGGCCGCAATCGAAGTGCTCGAAGCCGCGAACGTTCACGTGAGGGTTCCCGAAGGCGTCACCGGCAGCGGCCGGCCGGCCCACTCGAAGGGGATGCTCGACCTCGCGAAGGAGAAGGCCGACCGGAACGTCACCGCGCTCGCGCCCGACGTGAACGCGGGCTGGGACGTGGTCGTCGTCGAGCCCTCCGACGCCGTGATGTTCCAGTTGGACTACCGCGACCTCCTCTCCGGAGACGCGGTCGAACGGGTGGCCGAAAACACCTTCGGCGTCATGGAGTACGTCGATCGGTTCCGCCTCGACGAGACGATGAGCTTCGGCGCGCTCGACGAATCGCTCACGTATCACGGTCACTGCCACCAGAAGGCGGTCAAGAAGGACCACCACACCGTGGGCGTCCTCCGGCGGGCCGGCTACCGGGTCGACCCGCTGGATTCAGGCTGTTGCGGAATGGCCGGCTCGTTCGGCTACGAGGCCGAACACTACTCGATGAGCCAGGCGGTCGGCTCCGTGCTGTTCGGACAGATCGAGGAGAGTGAGGGAGAGAGCGTCGTCGCCCCGGGTTCGTCGTGTCGCAGCCAGATCGGCGACGAGTACGGCGAAAAGCCGCCCCACCCGGTCAGAAAGCTTGCCGAGGCGCTGGCCTAATCGGAGCCGAACGCCCCGCCCGCGGTCCACTCCTCCAACGTCGTCTGGTCGCCCGCCACGTCCTCGAAGACGTCTTCGGTGTGTTCGCCGAGCCGCGGCGCGGGCTCGCGGATCTCGGGCTCGTAGCCCGCGAAGTCGATCGGGTGACCCGGTAACAGACACTCGCCCCACTCGGGATCCTCATGAGGGATCGTCAAATCGCGTGCCGCGGTCTGTTCGTGCTCGACGACGCCCTCGACGTCGTTGATCGGTCCGCAGGGAAAGCCGTATTCAGTAAGTGAGTCGAGCCAGTGCTCCGTGCTTTCCGTCTCGAACTCCGCCTCGATGATTTCCACAACTTTCTCGGCATGCTCCTGTCGGTCGTCGTTGGTCGGGTACTCCGCGAGCTCCTCGCGGCCCAGCAGCTCGACAAAGTCACCCCAGCGGTCGTCACTCGGCACGCCCGTGACGAGCGCGCCGTCGGCGGTCTCGAAGCGCTGGTAGGGCACGAGCGTCTGGTGGCTCGTCCCCTGTGGGCCCGGCACGCTCCCGTCCATCGAGTACTCGGTCAGGTACTCGTTCATGAGCGTCACGATCGAGTCGAACAGCCCGACGTCGAACTTCCCGACGAATTCCTCGTCCTCGCCCGCGCGCTCGCCCTCGTAGAGCCGGGCGAGGGTGCCCATCGCCGCGAACATCCCCGTCGTCAGATCGCCGATGGCTTGGCCCACTTTCACGGGCTGGCCGCCCTCGGGACCGGTGACGCTCATGATCCCGCCCTCGGCCTGGAGGATCATGTCGAGGCCCGGTTTCTCCTTATACGGCCCGCTCTCGCCGTAGCCCTTGATGCTCGCATAGACGATGTCCGGATTACGCTGGCGGAGGTCCTCGTAGCCGATGCCGAGCTTGTCGGTGACGCCGTACCCGAAGTTCTCGACGAAGACGTCGGCGGCTTCGAGCAGCGACCGGGCGGCCTCGACGCCCGCCTCGCTCTTGAGGTCGAGCGTCACCGACTTCTTGTTCCTGTTGTTCGCCATGAAGTAGCCCGACTTCCCGTCGGGGCCGACGCCCTGCGAGCGCGCGGGGTCGCCCGCGCCGGGACGCTCGATCTTCACGACCTCCGCGCCCATATCGGCGAGCAGCGCGCCACAGAACGGGCCCGCGCGGTGGGCGGTCATCTCGACGACCGAGACGCCGGCGAGCGGTCCCCGGTTTCCGTCCCCGTCGGTGTCCGTTTCGCTCACGTTCACTCACCCTCGTTGAACTCATCGACTAGCTCCCGGCGCTCGTCGCTGGCGAACTGTTCCCACCAGAGCGCTTCCTCGAACTCGCGGGCGCTCTCCGCGTCGGGTGCTTGGGCCGCCTGATTGAGCGCGCGTTTGGAGTTCTTCACCGCATTTCTACCCGTGTTCTGGATCCCGTCGATGATCCCGTCGACCGTCGAATCGAGCTCCTCGCGCGGGACCGCGTGATTGATCAGCCCGATCCGTTCTGCCTCTTCCGCGTCGATGAAGCCCGCGGTGAAGACGATCTCCTTTGCCTTCGCCTCGCCGACGAGTTCGATCGCGCGCTTGTTCGACCCTCCAGTGGGGATCTGACCGATGTTCGCGGTCGGTACGCCGAACTTCGCGTCCTCGACGGCGACGCGCATGTCACAGAACATGGCGAAGATCAGCCCGCCACCCACGCAGTAGCCGTTGACCTTCGCGATCACGGGTGCGTGGCAGTCGAGCGGCTTCTGGTACATCTCGTAGAACAGCTCCTGACGGTCCTCCTGGTGGGCGTGTTCCTCCGCGGGGCCGGCGTATTCCGTTATGTCCGCACCCGCCGAGAAGGCGTCCTCGCCCTCGCCGGTGATGACGACCGCGTCGATCTCCCTGTCGAGTTGGATCTCGTCGAAGGCTCGCGAGAGGTCCAGCATTACCGCGTCGTTCAGCGCGTTGTACACCTCGGGGCGGTGGAACTCGATGGTGGCGATGCTGTCTTCGACGTCGACGCTGATGCTCTCGTAGGCCGTGTGGCTGACCATGAGGAGACACCGCACACCCGGGGCAAAAGTCTTCCCAAGAAAGCCCTCGGAATGCACTGGCGTGCCATTTCTCGCTCGCTCGTTTCATGTCGCTACGAGAGATCGCTCTGCGGTCTCTCGACGCTGAGCGGCGACGATGTCGCCACGAGGTCCGCGGAAACTCTGTTCCCGCGAGATTCCGGAAATCTCCGATTTTCCGAGGACCACCAAGCCAGCCGAGTCGCGCCGTGCGACCGCACGGCGCCTCTCGGGAACCTGCCCTTCCCCGTCCCACTCGCGGAGCCGTCGAGAGTGACGGCTCCGCGAGCACCGGCCACCGCAGTAATCCAAGGGAATCCTACGGCCAGACTCCGTAACGGCTTAATCCTCTCCCCTGGTGTGTGCGAGTACATGTCTTACGAGATCACCACGATCCCGGGCGACGGGATCGGCCCGGAAGTCGTAGAGGCGGCGCTCCCGCTGTTCGAGGAGGTCGCGGGGAACCACGGCGTCGAAATCGAGTTCACGCGGTACGACTGGGGGAGCGATCGCTACCTCGAGGAGGGCACGATGATGCCTGAGGACGGCCTCGATCGGATCGAGGACAGCGACGCGATCCTCTTGGGCGCGGTCGGCCACCCCGAGGTGCCCGATCACGTCACGCTCCACGGTCTGTTGCTCCCCATCCGCAAGGAGTTCGACCAGCAGGTCTGCGAGCGCCCGTCGATCCTCTTCGACGGGGTCGAGAGTCCACTGAAAGGCTACGAAGGTGGGGACGTGGACTTTGTCGTCTACCGGGAGAACACCGAGGGCGAGTACGCCGACGTCGGCGGGCGCGAACACGTCGGTTTCGACCACGAGATCGCGGTCCAGAGCTCGGTGTTTACCCGCCAGAGCACCGAGGCGATCCTCCGTGCGGCCTTCGAGGCCGCCGGGGAGCGCGAGGGTCACCTCACGAGCATCACGAAGTCCAACGCCCAGGCCTACAGCATGGTGTTCTGGGACGACCTCGTCGAGGAGATCAGCGAGGACTACCCCGATATCGAGGTCGAAAGTCTGCTCGTGGACGCAGCCTCGATGGACTTCATCCGCCGGCCCGAGGAGTTCGACGTGGTCGTCGCCTCGAATCTGTTTGGAGATATTCTGACCGACATCGGCGCGATCGTCACCGGAAGCATGGGTCTCGCTCCCTCGGGTAACGTCAACCGCTCGGGCGAGTACCCCTCGATGTTCGAACCCGTCCACGGAAGCGCCCCGGACATCGCCGGACAGGGCGTCGCGAACCCGATCGCGACCGTGCTCTCGGGGGCGATGCTGTTCGAGAACGCCGGGGAGAACGAGGTGTCCGAGGACCTTTGGAGTGCGGTTCGCGAAGTGCTTGCCGACGAATCGGCTCCGACGCCGCCGGATCTGGGCGGGTCAGCGGACACTGGAGAAATGGTCGCGGCGCTCTCCGAGCGGCTCTAGTCCGATTCGGCCCGTATCGAGACGACGGGGCAGTCCGCACCCAGAAGTACCGACTGGACGACGCTGCCGAACAGGGCCTTTCCGACCGGCGAGCGCTTCCGGCCGGCGACGACGATGTATCGGGCGTCCCGATTCCGAGCGTATTCGGTGATCTCGTCTGCGGGGTCGCCCATCAGTCCGACGGGTGTGGCCGTAGCACTCGTCTCGTCGATGGCTTCGACGGCGATGGACTCGGCCGTTTCGACCACGCTTTCGACCGGTACCGCCTCACCGGTTTCGCTCACGTTCGTCCGCTCGAGCGAGACGAACTCCTCGCGCGGGAGGACGTGGACGACCGCGACGGAGTCGTCGAACGCCTCGCCGAGCGCCGCGGCTTCCCGGACGACGGCGCCGGATCTATCGCTCCTGTCGACGGCTGCAACGATTACCATGGTTCGTATTATCGTGACGATCATATAAACGTGTACTCGTCCGCCTTCGTATCACGTTCAGGAAACGTTGATTACAGCAGACGGGAACGGGGTATCCACCCGCGTCCACGACAATATCTTAGAAAGGTTTATGTTATTCCTCTATAATCGTGATAGTGAGACTCTGATGTGCGTTACCGGATAACAAGGACGTTTCCGCTTCGGCGGCGGTCAGGTCGACGACCGGCCCGTGGCCGGGGCGAACCGGGGATCAGCACGCAGGGTCGGTGCTCGAGGAAACCATGAACGAACGACACAGCGAATCGACGACGGATGGCGGTTCGAGGAGTACAGCTCGATCGGGACGGAGACGGTTCCTACAGCTCGCCGGCGCCGGATCGGTAGCGGCGCTCGCGGGCTGTCTGGCCGGCAATGACAACGGGGGCGGTGGCGATGGAAACGGGGGTGGCGGCGGAAACGAAAGCGGCGGCGAGAGCGACTGGCAACCCGAGAACGCGATCCGGTATATCGTCCCGTACGATCAGGGTGGCGGTACGGACGTCTACGCCCGCGGGATCCAGGAGGGACTGGCCGACGCGACCGGTCAGAACATCCAGATCGACAACATCCCCGGTGCGGGCGGGCTCAACGGATACGGCCAGCTCATGCGGGCCAATCCGGACGGCCACACCATCCTCGGGAGCGCGACGCCCTTGGAGGTCGCCCCGCAGCTACTGGAAGACCCCGGGTTCGACCAACGAGACGCCGAGGGCGTCTGTGTCTTCGGGCAGTCGGTATGGACGCTCGTCGTCAACTCCGAGTACGAGGGCGAGGTCGAGACGTTCGACGACGTCATGGAGAAGTACAACTCCGGGGAGTGGGAGGGGATCGGCGTCCAGGAGCCCGGCAGCTCCCAGGACGTCATCGTTCTCCTAGCGAAGTACCAGTACGAAGAGGAGTGGGGCTGGGACTGGACGGAGCGCGTCCAGTATACGGGAACCGGCCCCGTCTCGCAGGCGGTCGCCAGCGGCGAGGTCCCCGCCGGGATCGGGACCGACGCGGGCACGCAGTCGGTCGTCGACAACGGCTCGATCTACCCGGTCGTCACGTTCGTCAGCGACGGTTCGGATGTCTACCCCGACGTCGAATCGGTGACCGACGCGGGCTACCCCGAGATCGACTTCGTCGGCGGGCTGAGCCGTGGGGTGTTCGCGCCGCCCGAGACCGAGGGCAACATCACGCAGGGGCTCTCGGACATGTTCGCCGAGGCCGTCGAGCACGAGAGCACGCAGAGCTGGACCGAGGACACCGGAAACCCCGTCTTCCACGAGGGTCCCGACGCGGCGAACCAGCTCCTCGACGACGCTTTTGCGGCCTACGAGGAGAACAACGTCATCGACCTCGTCCAAGAGAACTCCTGATCGAACGCCGTCGGCGAATCCCTATCCCATATTATGTCAATAAAAAATAAACGCGAACAGGTGACCGCAGAGCACGTGATGCTCGTCGCTCTCCTCGCTCTCAGCGCGGTGTTTCTGATCGAGCCGATCGTATCGGACTACCCGGACGACGCCCGGGTGTTCCCCCAACTGATGGCGTCGGTCGTCTTGGTCGGATCGCTGCTGTTGCTCGTGCGTAACTACCTCCCCGAACCGCTGTACACCGTCGTCGGCGAGAGCATCAACATCACCACCAGCGACACTGCCTCCGAGGCCGAGGAGGAACTCTCCGAGCGCGAAAAGGAGATCGAAGCGGAAACCGAACCGAAACAGACGCTCGCGCGGGAATACGGCTACGACGTCAACGACACGGTGTTCATGATGGCAGCCGCGACGTTGTACTTCTTCGCGGGCTGGGCGGCCGGCTTCCTGTTCGTCACGCCGCTGTTCGTGTATGGGTATACGACGTGGTTCCGCGTTCGACCGGCGATCGGGATCGGGCTCGCGGTGCTCTCGACGGTCATCGTCTACCTCTTCATCGAGTTCCTGATCCTGCCGCTGGATCAGGGCGCGATCTTCGACTTCAGCCCGTTCCTTCCGGTCGCGTTCGACCCGGTTCCGTTCGTCATCGGGGTGCTCTAGATGATCGTCGAAACACTCATCGGGACTCACCGGATCCTGCAGCTGGAGCCCTTCGCCGAAGGGCTGAGCATCGCGGTCAGCTGGCCCGTCATCGGGTGGATGGTCGTCGGACTCCTCCTGGGGATCGTCCTCGGCGCACTGCCGGGGATCGGTTCGCCCGTCGGAATGGCGATCGTCCTGCCGCTGACCCTGCCGCTTGACGCGACGTCGGCGATCATCCTGCTGGCGTCGATCTACAGCGGGGCGATGTTCGGCGGCTCGATCGCCGCGATCCTGATCAACGCCCCCGGTACGGAGTCGGCCGCGGCGACCACCCTCGACGGCTATCCGATGGCGAAAAACGGGCTCGCGAAGAACGCGCTGGCGATCGCGACGACCGCCTCGGCGCTCAACGGCTTTCTCGCCGCGATCGTGCTCGTGCTCATCTCGCCGGTCCTGATCGGGGTGGTTCTCGCCTTCGGCTCGCCCGAGTACTTCCTGCTCGCGATCCTCGGGATCTCGCTGATCACGATCGTCACGCAGGGTTCGATCATCAAGGGGCTCGTCGCCGGCGCGCTCGGCTTCATGATCTCGACGATCGGGACCGGGATCCTGAGCCCGACGCCGCGCTTTACCTTCGGCCAGTTCGGCCTCTACGACGGCATCTCGTTCGTCGCCGCGTTGATCGGGATGTTCGCGTTCGCGGAGATGATGAAGCTCGCCGCCCAGACCCGGATCGCCGAGAGCGACGTCGAACTCACCGGAAGCATCAAGAAGGGCGTCATGACCGTGTTCAAATACCCCAAGACGACGATCAAAGCCGGTGTGATCGGAATGGTGATCGGAATGATCCCCGGTTCGGGCGCGACGACCTCGACGTTCGTCGCGTACGCCGAGGAGGCGCGCTCGTCGGCCAAGGACGGCTTTTTCGGCGAGGGCGATCCACGAGGAGTCATCGCCCCGGAGGGGGCGAACAACCCGACGGTGAGCGGGTCGCTCGTCCCGACACTTTCGTTCGGGATCCCCGGTAGCGGCTCGACAGCGGTGCTGCTCGGCGGGCTGCTCATGCACGGCCTCCAGCCGGGTCCGACCCTGTTCGGCGATCAGCTCCATATCACCTACGCGCTGTTCATCTCGCTGTTCCTCGGCAACATCGTCATCGTCCTCGTCGGACTGTCGGTCATCCCGTACGCGAGCCGGATCACCGAACTCGACACCGACGTCATCATCCCGGTCGTGGTGGTGCTGTCGTTCATCGGGGCGTACACGCTCAACCAGAACTGGTACGACGTCGGCGCGGTGCTCGTGTTGGGGGTACTCGGCTTCTATATGGTGCGGTACAACTACTCGGTGATCGCGTTCGTCCTCGGTATCGTGCTGGGACCGATCGCCGAGGAGAACTTCTTCCGGTCGCTCCAGATCTCCGGCGGGAGTTACGACATCTTCTTCGATCCGGTCAACCGACCGCTGTCCTTCGCGCTCTCGCTTGCGACCCTCCTGATCCTGATCGGACCGTTCCTCAAGCCGTACCTCGAGCGGGTCGTCGATCGCGCCTGACCCGTATCTCTATACGCTTTGGCTGCGGTCTCGACGTATGCACGCGACCGGCATCGACCACCTCGTTCTCACCGTCGAGGACATCGACGCGACCTGCGCCTTCTACGGGGACGTCCTCGGAGCCACCGTCGTCACCTTCGGCTCCGAAGACAGAACCGCCCTGCGGTTCGGCGACCAGAAGATCAACCTCCACGAGGTCGACGCGGAGTTCGATCCCCACGCCCGCGAACCGATCCCGGGCTCGGGCGACTTCTGTCTCGTCTTCGAGGCCGCGACGAACGAGATCGACGACCGGCTCGACGAGCACGGCGTCGAGGTCGTCCACGGCCCGGTCGGGAAACACGGTGCGCGCGGCCGGCTTCGCTCCGTCTACGTCCGCGATCCCGACGGGAACCTCGTCGAACTCGCCACCGAGGAGGAAACCGATTAGTCCTCGCGCTGCGAGGGACGGATATGAGCGATGGATGGCACCGCGTTTCGCTGTCGGATCTAACCACGAACCCTGAAAAACCCGGCGAGCGCTGGGAGCTCTCGCCCGAACTCGGGATCGACGCGTTCAACTTCAACGTCGCGGTCCTCGCGGCCGACGAGCGCCTCTCACAGAACCACTATCACTACCACGAGAACCAACAGGAGCTGTTTTTCGTCGTTGAAGGCAAGTGTCGGATCGAGACGGAGGACGAGGGCTTCGAGATAGGCGTCGACGAGGCGGTGGTCTTCGAGGAGGGCGAGTCCGGCGCGCACGTCCTCTACAACCCCTTCGAGGAGCCCTGCAAGGTCGTCGCGCTCGGCTGGCCGGCCGACGGTCGGTATCCGGTTCATCAACTCGAAATCACCGACGATATAGCTACCCGACACGAGCGCGACGACTCGTAGCCTGCCGACGGCGCAGGGGTTTTGAGGGTCCGCCCGGAGTGTGACAGTATGGCAACGAACACGGGGTCGGCGCGGGACGAGCGGGCGTCGTACGACTACGTCGACGAGGACGAGGCCGTTCCGGACGCGCTGTCGGCACTCCCCCGGTTGGTCGGCGGCGAGGTCCGCTTCGACGACTACTCGCGGGAACTGTACGCGACCGACGCCAGCGCCTACGAGATGACGCCTATCGGCGTGGTCTTTCCGACCTCGACTCGGGACGTCCAGGTGGTGATGCGCCACTGCGGGAAGAACGGGATCCCGGTCCTGCCCCGTGGCGGCGGGACGAGCCTCGCGGGCCAGTCGGTCAACGAGGCGGTCGTCCTCGATTTCACTCGCCACATGGACGGCATCGCCGAGATCGACATCGATGGCCGGCGGGCCCGCGCGGAGGCGGGCGTCTATCTGGGCGACCTCAACGACGAACTCGCACCCCACGGACTGAAGTTCGCGCCCGATCCCGCCTGGCGCGATAAGAGCGCACTCGGCGGCGCCATCGGCAACAACTCGACCGGCGCACACTCGTTGAAATACGGCAAGACCGACGCCTATATCGAGGAATGCGAGGTCGTACTCGCGGACGGCACCCGGACGACCTTCGGGGAGATAACGCCCGAGGAGATCGACGAGCGAGCCGACTCCGAGGGCGATATCGAGGCCCGGATCCACGCTGCGGTCAAACGGATCATCGAGGAGGAAGGTGAGGCGATCGAGGAGGCCTACCCCGACCTGAAGCGAAACGTTTCGGGATACAACCTCGATATGCTGATCGAGGAAGCGCGCGCGGTCCGGGACGGCGCGACGGAGACGATCAACCTCGCGCGCCTACTCGCCGGTAGCGAGGGCACCCTCGCCATTATCACCGAGGCCGAGGTCTCGCTCGAACCGATCCCCGAGACCAAGGCGATGGCGCTGCTGACCTACGACACCCTGATCGACGCGATGGAGGACGTCGCGCCGATCCTCGAACACGACCCCGCCGCCGTCGAGGTGATGGACGACGTCCTCTTGGACCTCGCCCGCGAAACCGAGGAGTTCGCGGACGTCGTCTCGATGCTCCCGCCAGAGGCGTCTTCGGTCCTCATCGTCGAGTTCTACGCCGGGAACGATCCAGAGGGCTTGAAGAAGGTCGCGGGCCTGCTCGCGGATCGAGCGCCGGAGGCCGACCACGAGGGCGAATTGGGCGAGAATCGAGCGAAAACCGACGCCCCGATCAACGCGACGGCGGCGATGGAGGCCCACGACGCCGACGAGCGCGCGTTGTTCTGGAAGATGCGAAAGAGCGGGCTGCCGATTTTGCTCTCCCGTACCAGCGACGAGAAACACATCTCCTTCATCGAGGACTGTGCAGTGCCCCCCGAGCACCTCCCCGAGTACGCCCGCGAGTTCCAGGAGATCCTCGAGGACAACGGTACCTTCGCGAGCATTTACGCCCACGCCGGCCCCGGCGTGCTTCACGTCCGCCCGCTGATCAACACCAAGAACGTCGAGGAGGTCGAGGCGATGGTCGACATCGCGGATCGAGTAACCGACGCCGTCGCGCGATTCGGCGGGAGCGTCTCGGGCGAACACGGCGACGGTAGAGCCAGAACCCAGTGGAACAGGAAGCTCTACGGCGACCATCTATGGAGCGTCTTCCGCGACCTGAAGACGGCGTTCGATCCCGACTGGCTGTTGAATCCCGGCTCGGTCTGTGGCGACTTCGACATGAGCGAGCATCTCCGGTTCGACCCGGACTACGAGTTCGAGATGGGCTTCGATCCGGTGCTGGAGTGGGACAACGAGAACGGCTTTCAGGGGATGGCCGAGCTTTGCCATGGGTGTGGCGGCTGTCGTGGACCCCAGGAGACCACCGGTGGGGTGATGTGTCCGACGTTCCGCGCGAGCGAGGAGGAGATCACGAGCACGCGGGGCCGAGCGAACATGCTCCGACAGGCCATGAGCGGCGATCTCCCCGATGGCGAGGCCTTCAGCGACGAGTTCGTCACCGAGGTGATGGACCTGTGTATCGGCTGTAAGGGCTGTGCGAAGGACTGCCCCTCCGAGGTCGACATGGCCAAACTCAAGGCCGAGGTGACCCACGAACACCACCAACGCCACGGTGCGGGCCTGCGCTCCCGGATGTTCGCGAACATCGATACCCTCTCGAAACTGGGGAGCGCAACCGCACCCGTCTCGAACTGGCTGTCCGAACTGCCGGGCGCACGCATCGCGATGGAAAAGGCGATCGGGATCGCCCGCGAGCGTGAGCTTCCGACCTTCCACCGCGAGACCCTCGTCGACTGGTTCGATGAGCGTGGCCCACGGGTCAGCGAATCGGACGCGGAGCGGAAGGTCCTGCTCGTTCCCGACACCTACACCAACCACAACCACCCCGCGGTCGGCAGGGACGCCGTCCGAGTCCTCGAAAGCGCGGGCGTCCACGTCCAACTCGCGGACGTCGGCGACAGCGGCCGACCCGCCTTCTCGAAGGGCTTTCTCGACGCCGCCCGCGAGCGTGCCGAGGAGAACGTCGCGGAACTGGCACCCCGGATCGAGGCGGGCTGGGACGTGGTGGTCTGTGAGCCCACGGATGCCGTGATGTTCCAGTCGGACTACCTCGACCTGCTTTCGGGCGATAGCGCGGAGCAGAGTCGTGGGAAATCAGGGATTCCCGGATCTAGCGAGTCTTCCGATTCGCCAGACTCCGCGGACCGTTCGAGCGGGCAACACCCGCGAGAAGGTGCTGTCGAGTCGGTGGCCATCAACACCTTCGGCGTCATGGAGTACGTCAACGCCTTCGACCTCGACCTCCCGGACGGCGAGGGATCGCTGACCTATCACGGCCACTGCCACCAGAAGGCGACGAAAAAGGACGTCCACGCCGCGGCGGTGCTCTCGCGGGCGGGCTACGACGTCGACGTCCTCGATTCGGGCTGCTGTGGGATGGCCGGTTCGTTCGGCTACGAGGCCGACCACTACGCCATGAGCGAGGCGATCGGCTCGATCCTCGTCGATCAAGTAGCGGAAAGCCCGGGCGAGCGGGTCGTCGCACCCGGTGCCTCGTGTCGCGGCCAGTTGGAAGACCTCACCGACGAGGAACCGCCCCACCCGATCAGCGTGCTCGCGGAGGGACTGTAATAGCGCGGCTCGAATCCGACACCAGTGCGGTGAGCCGACGAGGAGATGCCGGAGCCGCCCACGTCGGCGACGAGTGGCCTTCGGACGAAAGTAATTGAAATCGCTAAAATCCGAACGACACAGTCATCATCGACTCGAAACGGCATTCGGGCCGTCAAGACGATCACAAGCGCTCGAATCGATGATGCGAGTGGAGTCGATAACCGAGAGTACGATCGGAAACGAGTGAACCGATCAGATAGTACGATATCGGCAGATTGACGGAGTTTCAGGCTGCACCGTGCTGGGCCGCCGATTACAACTAGTTCTGTACTGCGAGCGCGGTTTCGATGTTCGAGTCGGTAAACAGTGACTTCGCTCGGCCCACGGCGTCGGTACCGGCTTCGGGGATGTTCTCCATCAGGACGGTCTCGCTGGGGAAGAGCCGCTCGCCGACTTCGAGACCGTGTTCGCGGGCGGTCGAGCCGGTGACGGTGAGGTAGACCCCGAGGCCGGTGTCGGCGATGTCGGCCTCCTCCTCGCGTCCCGACCCCGGATACCGGAAGTCGATGCCGTCGGTCGTATCGGTTCCCAGAACGGCGCGGACGAGGCGCTCGTAGCGCGGTGAGATACAGACGGGGCCCTCGTAGTCGGTGAGGAACTCCCGAGAAGGGGTTGGTTCGGCGTCGTCGGCCGCGATGACGTCGGATCGCCCGAGCAGGGTGTGATACACCGTATCCCCGAGTCCCGTCACGACCCGGACGTCCGTATCGCGGGGGTCGATCCGCTCGTTGATGTCGGCGATCGTCGAAAGCGGTTCGGGTTCCAGCGAGACGACCTCTTCGAGGACGAGGTCAGCGCTGTCGAACCCCAGTGCGAACTCGTGGGTGCGAAGCGCCCGGAAGGGCTCCTCGCGCCCGATCAGTTGGAGGCACAGATCGTCGCGTTCGAGGGTGAGGCTATCGAAGACGACGCGTCGAGGCTTGCCGTCGCGGTCGTCGCGAAGCAGGGTGAACTCCGGGCGAGCAGGGTCCGAGAGGTCGCTGTACTCCGCGAGGCGGTCGTAGACGTTCTTCTCGGCGGTCTTCCTGCCCTTGGTGATCGCCTTCTCGTATCGAAGGGTCGAACAGATCTCGTCGGCGACTGCCGTCGCGTCCATCCGGGCGGCCAGTCGGTCGAGCACGGCCTCCAGTGGTCGACCCTTGCGCGGGACGGCCACCGGGATCGTCGCGGTCATTGTCCACACAACGGGCCAGCGTGATAAACGGATTACGGCTCGGCCGTCTACTCGGTACCGATACTCACGCCGACACGTTCGCGCCACGCCTGGATCTCCCCGACTTCGTCGTAGAGCGCGTCCAGGTCGTCGCTGACGGCCTCTATATCGGCCGCGAGGTCGGCGGTTCCGTCGGGTTTCCGGTCGGGTCGCTCGAGGTTCGATTCGAGGGCGCCGATCGCCTCGTCCTGCCTATTGATCGTCGCCTCGACACGGGCGTCGATCGTTGCAATGTCCCGACGGAGTGCGGAGAGTTCGCTGACGAGTTCCTCGAGGAATCCGCCGTCGATGTCGGACGCGTCGAGCATGGGACGGTCGTCGGGTTCGACGGGATCGACTGTGACCTCCGGACGGTTCATGAACGCTGTTGCGTCGGCGTCGTCCGAGATTCGGATCCCGTAGACCGTCACGACCGTCGTCCCGGGGTCGATTCGGCTCTCGAAGACGAGGCGTTCCTCGGTGATCGTCCACTGCTCGTCGTCGTAATCGGGATGAAGGCCGATCGCCGCGGGCGAAAAGGAGTCAGGAACTCCCTCCTCGAGGCGGACCTCGACTGGCGTTTCCCGAGTCGACCGGATCTCGAACCCGATCGTCGGCACCGCAAACCGCTCGGGTTCGTATCGCTTCGTGACCGTCACCCCTTCCGCCTCGACGCGGAGCGGGTCGCTCATTTCCATACAAGATATAATACAACGCAAATAACATAAAACGATCGGGCGTTTTCCCGAACTGGCGGCGACTCAGAGATCGACGCGGTCGCCGATCTCGACGAGTTCCAGCCGGCGGGGATACTCGAAGCTCTTCGCGTGGTGGTGGAGGTTCTTCGGGTCCGCCGTCAGCCCCTTCCACATGTCCCAGTGACTCGGTAGGAGGCGGTCGAGCCGGAGGTCGTTCGCACTCTCGATGATCTGTGACTCGTCGCTGTACCACTTGGTCTTCCGGGATTCACCGCTTTCCTTGTCGGGGATCGTTCCCACCGTTCCGAACGCGAGCACGCCCAGATCGATGTCGTAGTCCTCGCCGATGGCCTCGAACTCGCCGGGACGGGCGTCGCCGCCGTGGAAGAAGGTTCCGGCCTCGTGTTCGATTACGTAGCTGACTGGATGGGAGGCGTCGGGGTCGTTCGCGGGCTCGACGTTCACCGTAAAGGGGCCGATCTCGTGGGTTTCGTCCTCGTAGACGTCGACGAACTGGTCGTCGTCGAGGGCCCACGCCTCGCCCCACGCTTCCTCCTCGCGGGCGACCGCGAGGCTGTCCTCGGGGCCGTACATGGTCGCGCCGGTGTTCTCGAGGATCGGAGCTTGACTCTCGCCGTGGACGTGGTCCGTGTGTTCGTGGGTGACGAGCAGCGCGTCGGCCGCCTCGACGTCCTCGGGGTCGAACGGGACGGGGATCATTCTCACTGTCCGTGGCGGGTCGCCGGTGCCCAGATACGGGTCGACGAAGACGGTGGTTCCGTCGCTCGCCTTCAGAACGAAGCCGTTGCAGCCGAGATACCAGATCGCGACGCCCTCCGGCGAACTCTCCTCTACCTCGCGGACGAGCCAGTCGCCCCAGTCACTTCGTGTCATGGCCGGATATGCACGAGACAGCGCCCTAATTGTACCGGTCCGTTCGAAGCGCGGTTGCGGAGCCGGCGAGAACGCGGGGGGCAGTCCGCCGCCCGCGTTCTCGGGGCGGGGAAGGGCAGGCCTACTCGATTAATTTGACCGCGAGCGAGTGCAGCGAGTGAGCGGCGTTTTTTGGTCCAGATTTTTTGCGCGAGTGGTGCCCGCAGCGCGCGGAGCGCGTGAGGACACCCGAGCGCAAAAAAGGTGGGTGCTCAGTCCTGACAGCAGCCGCCGGCCTGCTCGCCGAAGTCCACCGAAAGCGGCTCGGAGATCGCCTCGTTGAGCGCTTCGAGCTTCGCGTCGAGTTCCGCCTGTGCCTCGAGGTACTCGGCCATCACGGGAATGTCGTGCAGTTCTCCTTGGGCCTGTTGAAGCTTCTGAAGGTCCTCCTGGGTGGCGTCGCCGGTCTGGCGTGCGAGCATGAACTCCTGGCGAAGCGACTCGAATTCGTCGATCTTGCCCTGGGCGTGCTCGCTCTCCTTGACCTGCTTCTGGGCCGCCTCGTAGGCTTCGTACTCCTCGCTTCGAGCGATCAACTCGCCGAGTTCGCCCGCAATTCCCTCGATGTCGGTTGCCTCGGCCACCGTCGGCTCGGTTTCGACGCTCATACCCGCCGTTGGGTCTCGCGTGGTTTCAACCTGCCGGAACCCACCCCGAAGCGTCGACGTTAAACGCCCACGGCCGGTAGACGGGACAATGAGTCAAAACGAGTTTTCCGAAGGGGATCTGCGGAACACGGGCATGTCGTTGAAACACGACCGGGAGTGGGACTACGAACTCGACCGGATCGTCGAGGCCGTCCACGACCGGGACGCGACAAAGGTCGGCCTGCAGTTCCCCGAGGGGCTCAAACGCCGCGGTCCGAAGGTCACCGACGATCTGCGCGAACTCCTGCCCGAGGACGTCACCGTGATGATGTCGGGCCAGCCCTGCTACGGCGCCTGCGACCTCGACACCTACATGATGCGCCGTACGGACGTCTTCGTCCACTTCGGCCATTCCCCGATGAAGGAGTCGGAGAAGATCATCTACGTGCCGCTGTTCTCGAACGTCGAGGTGCTCCCGATCATCGAGGAGTCGCTCGACGAGATCGAGGGTGAGGAGGTCGGCCTCGTCACCACCGCCCAGCACATGAACCGCTTTGAGGAGATGCGCGAGTATCTCGAGGGGCAGGGCTACGAGGTCCATACCCGCAAGGGCGACGACCGGCTCACCCACGAGGGGCAAGTGCTCGGCTGTAACTACGCCTCTGCGGACATCGACGCCGACAACGTACTCTACGTCGGTGGCGGGAAGTTCCATCCGCTCGGGTTGGCGATGGAGCACCCCGAGAAGAACGTCGTGATCGCAGACCCCGTCAACAACGTGGTCACGATCGCGGACACTGAGAAGTTCATGAAACAGCGCTACGCCTCGGTGCACAAGGCGATGGACGCCGAGAAGTGGGGCGTCATCTTCTGTACGAAGATCGGGCAGGGTCGCTGGGATCAGGCCGAGGAGATCGTCGATAACAACGAGAACGCCTACCTGATCACGATGGACGAGGTCACACCCGATCGCCTGCGAAACTTCGACATGGACGCGTTCGTCAACACCGGTTGTCCGCGGATCACCACCGACGACGGCCCGCAGTTCCACAAGCCAATGCTCACCCCCGGCGAATACGAGATCGCCGTCGGGAACAAATCCCTCGATTCGCTGGAGTTCGACACCTTCCACGGTACCTGGTAACGGACCTTTTTACTCGTCGGGTCCGCTCGCGTAGCGAGCGAACCGCTCCGAGCAAAAATCTCCTCCATTGCCGGACTCCGTCCGGCAGGCGGTCAGAGCTTCGCTCTGACCACATCACCGGATTCCGTTGGAATCCGGTTAGCAGCCAGAAACCAGAGGTTTCCGGCGACATCGTAGGAGCAAAGCTCCTGCTAGCAACCAGACGCCGCTGGCGTCTGGTAACAAAAAGTCGGCGCGGCGAAGCCGCGCCGGTCCGCCCTCCAGCGTGCTCTACTGCCAACCTACTCCTCGAACGCCCTCTCCAAGTCCGCCCCGAGCGCGTCGATCGCCTCGCCCGCGGCGTCGAGGTGATCGAGCAGGTTCACGAACCCGTGGATCATCCCCTCGTACTCCCGATGAGTGACCTCGACGCCCGCCGCTTCCAGCCGGTCGGCGTACTCGCGACCCTCGTCGCGGAGCGGGTCGAAGCCCGCCGTGAGGACGCTCGCCGACGGCAGTTCCGAGTGGTCGCGCGCGAGCAGCGGCGCGGCGTAGGCGTTTCGGTGATCCACCGGATCGGGAAGGTACCGTTCGAGGAACCACTCGACGCTCGCGGCCTCGAGCATGTAGCCCTTGCCGTTCTCCTCGTAGCTCGGAAACTCGTGGACGGCAGGCGAGGCGACGGCGGGGTAGAGCAGGGACTGATGGGCGATCTCGGGGCCGTTTCGATCCCGGCTCATCAGCGAGACGGCCGCCGCGAGGTTGCCCCCGGCGCTGTCGCCGCCGACCGCCACTCTCTGTGGATCGCAGTTCACCCGATCCCCGTACTCGGCGGCCCACTCCAGGGCGGCGTAGGCGTCCTCGACGGCCGCCGGGAACGGGTGCTCGGGCGCGAGCCGATAGTCAACCGAGAGCACCGCACAATCGGCGGCGTTCGTGAGGGCGCGACAGAGGGGATCGTAGGTCTCGATATCGCCGATCACCCACCCCCCACCGTGGTAGAAGACGAGCAGCGGGAGGTCCTCCCCGTCGGGCGCGTAGAGCCGAACCGGGATCGATTCGGCCGGGCCGGGAATCTCGAAGTCCTCGATGCGGTCGACGGATTCGCCCTCACCTCCGAACAGTTCTCGGATCCGCTCGCGGGCGCTCTCGGGCGCGAGCGCGTAGGTCGGAGGAACGCCCATCGTTTCAACCGTTTCGAGCAGCGCTTCTGCCTGCGAGTCGAGTTCCGCCATACCACACTACTCGACCGCCCGGCGCTTAGGTTTCGGCCTCCCGGTGATTCAAGGAATTACTACTAAGCATCTACAAAGACTTTTGTATATCCACTGTGTATGAATTTCCACAATGAGCACGCTACAGCGTTCCGCGGTCGAACCGTGTCGATCCGAGGAGATCACCCCCGTCCGCCTGAACGCGGAGGCGCTCGATTCGACCGCGCCCGAGTACCTGCGTGAGTTCAAGGAGGACCTGGCTGCTGACCGTCTCGTCCCCGCCCGACTAACTGTTGAAGCCTGTTTCGATGAGGACTGTTCGCTCTCGACCCAGGAGGAGGCAAAGCGGATCCGCGAGTACATCCGCGCGGCGGCCTTCCTCGGAACGGGTACCCTCACCGTCTCCTTCGAGGACGTCGCAGACGAGCGGAAGGTCCGGCCCGCGTTGGCGGCCTGTGCGGAACGTGCCGACCGCGAGGGTCTTACGCTCGAACTCGACGGCCCGATCGACCTCGAATCCTAAGCTTTCTCCCCGTTCCCGGCCTCGGTTCCGCATGGACAGCAAGCGGGCGCTCGAACGCCGCCTCTCCCTCGTTCGGGGATTCGACGCTCCGAGCGCGGAGCTGGAACAGTACTCCACGCCCGCCGACATCGCCGCCCAGCTCGTCCACCTCGCCGACCTACAGGGCGACCTCGACGGCCGCGTCGTCGACCTCGGAACGGGCACCGGAATGCTCGCCCTCGGCGCCGCGCTGCGGGCTCCAACGGGGGTGGTCGGATTGGATGCGGATCGCGCGGCACTCACCGTCGCCCGAGAAAACGAGCGCCGGGTCGAACCCCCCATCGGGATCGACTGGCTGTGCGGCGACGGCGGGCGTCTCCCCCTCACGCTCTCGAACGCGACCGTGCTCATGAACCCGCCGTTCGGCGCCCAGCGGGGCAATCGCGGTGCGGATCGGCGATTTCTCGTCACCGCCCACGAGATTGCGGACGTGATTTACTCGATCCACAACGCCGGCAGCCGCGAGTTCGTCGAATCGTTCGTCGCCGATCACGGTGGAGTGGTTACCCACGCCTACGAACTCTCCTTCGACCTCGAACGCCAGTTCGACTTCCATACCGAGGAAACGCGGACGATCCGCGCGGAGTGTTACCGGTCATCGTTTCGGGGGGCGTAGGTCTCTCGTTCGGCGATCGGAACGGCGCTCGTGTCGTCGCTTGCGACGAGTCGACCGTCATCGTTCGCGATCGTGAGCCCGTTGACGGTTCTGACCTCGCCCGTCTCGGGGAGCACGGCGCGTTCGCGGGCGCTCGCGTTCTCGACCTCGACGAGGAATTCGCCCGACTCACTGAGCAGGGTGATCGTCCGACCGTCGACGACCGCGTCGGCCCTCGCGGGCTCGGAGTCGTAGGCATGGATGCGCTCGCCGTCGGTTTCGAACTCGACGGCGTAGATCCGGTCGTCGCCGACGATCCATCCGGTCCGCTCGACGTGGATCGCCTCGCTCCAGGTCAGTCCGCCGACCCTGACGGTGGCGGTCCCGTAGGTTTCGAGGGCCGTGGTCGACACCTCCCGACCCCAGACGTGGCGCTCGTCGCTGGTGACGATCACGCCGCTGGTGGTCACGTTCGTCGACTCGCCGAGCGCCTCGATCTCGACGACCGAGAACATCCGGTCCTCGACCTCCTCGTCGTAGAAGACGGTGTAGTCCCCGGCGGTGACCGCCCCGTCACGGGACGTGTCCTCGACGGTCGTGAGGTTGAGCGGGACCGCGACGAGACACATGACGAGGAGGGGGACGACGAGTGCCCCGGCCGCGGTCTGTTTGAGCGTCACCTCGCCGACCAACGGACGTTTGGGAGCGGCGATCGCGGCGGTGATCAGCACCGAGAGTGCGAGGACCAGAACGACGCCCAGTGCGCGATAGAGGACGTACGTCCTCGCGCCGCGGATCCACCAGACCGCCCACAGCGACAGCGAGAGCGTCGTCAATAGCGTTCCGAGCCAGAGCCGCGCCGCGTCCGGATCGACCCGACGCCGCCACAACAGCGCGATCCCGAGGAGGACGCCGATGAGGAAGCCGATCGCGTGGCCCTGGATCGCGATCCCGTACCACCACGGTGGGGAGACGCCCGCAGTCACCTCGACGACCGAGACGGGGTCGCCGAGCGCGCCGGTGAGGGTCCTGATCGCGCTTCTGACCGCGAGCGCGACGACGGTCAAAAGCGGGTAACGCACGAGGACGAAGCCGATCAGCGCGAAGACGGTGCCCGAAAAGCCGATGACGGGTCCCCACGAGAAGAGGCTCGTCACGATCCCGACGGCGAGGACGCCCAGAGCGAAGCCGACGGCCCGACCACGCGGGTCGGTAATCCGGGCGGTCCCGTCGGAGTAGTGGCCCCAGACGTACTCGGCGAGCGGGGCGAACACGAGCGCAGTAGTGAGGTTTCCTTCCAGATGCCCGGGGCCGACGTGAGCGAAGCCCGCGAACAGCATTCCGAGCGGGGAGAAGTACGACCACGCCGAAAACGGGATCGCGAGGGGTGCGCCGGGGTGCCAGAGCCCGCCCTGGACGAACAGGTACACTCCGAGCACCCACCCGAACACGAGCAGCGATCCCCACGGTACCCCGCGGTGGAAACGCTCGTGGAGCGCGGAGCCGATCCCCTGATGGTCGGCAAAGCGGGAGACGAGCCAGACCGAGCCGACCAGTGCACCGACGACGAGGGCCTGCCACGCGAGGGCGACGAGGGCGTCGGCGACCGACATGGGCGTCCCACGGGGCGAGGACGATTGAGGGTTGTGATCGTTTGCCTCCCCTACCTATGACGGTTCGGTGCGGTGCAGTGGCCGGTCCGAGCGTGGGCGGCACTCACGTCGCCCGCGTGAGGAGGGTGGGGAAGGGCTGGCGTTCCCGGAAGCGGCGCGTGATCACGCGCCGCGACTCGGCAGTGCCTGGTGGTCCTCGGAAAATCGGAGATTTCCGGGATCTCGCGGGAACAGGGTTTCCGCGGACCTCGCGGCGACATCGTCGCCGCTCAGCGCCGAGAGATCGCTCCGCGGTCTCTCATAGCGACATGAAAAGGGCGAGAAATGGCACGCCAGTGCATTCCGAGGGCTTTCGAAGGCTTGAAACGCGCCACACGCCAAGGGCGCGCCATGGAACTACGCGTACTCTCCCGGGAGGATCAGGAGTTGGCGCTGGAAATCGCCGGCGAGGACCATACGTTCATGAACGTTCTCAAGGGAGCGCTGCTCGAAACCGATGGAGTCGTCGCCGCGACCTACGACGTCAACCCCGAACAATCCGGCGGCCAGACCGACCCCGTGCTTACCGTCACGACCGAATCGAGCGTCGACCCGCTGGATGCGATCGGCGCGGCCGCGGCGGAGATCCAGGAGACGACCGATTCCTTCCGCGACGCCTACGCCGCGGCCTAACGACCAATCGCGAGTCCTCACGAGATAACGTGCGACGTCCAGCAGCGCTCTCAGCGATCTCTGAGCGGACTCGCAGCACTCGAACTCGTCGAGATACCGCTTCTCCTCGCGGTGGGTTTCAAGCGCTTACAGACGAACCGGAACGTCGTGCTCGTCGAGGTATGCCTTGACCTCCTCGATGGAGTATTCGCCGAAGTGAAAGATGGAGGCCGCGAGTGCGGCGTCGGCGCCCGCTTCCTCGAAGACCTCGTGCATGTGTTCGGGTCCACCGGCGCCCGAGGAGGCGATCACGGGCGTCGAGACGGCCTCACAGACCGCGCGGGTGACCGGCAGGTCGTATCCTTCTTTCGTGCCGTCGGTATCGATGGAGTTGACGAACAGTTCGCCCGCACCGCGCGATTCGGCCTCCGCGGCCCACTCGACGACGTCGATGCCGGTACCCTCGCGTCCGCCCTTCACCGTGCACTCGAACCAGCAGGACTCGCCGTCGATCTCCGTGTAGTACTCCCCGCGCTCGTCGAACCGGCGTTTGGAGTCGACGCTGATGACGATACACTGGCTGCCGAAGGCACGGGCCCCCTCGGTGATGAGTTCGGGGCGTTCGAGCGCGCCGGTGTTGATCGAGACCTTGTCCGCGCCCGCTCTGAGAGTCTCCTTGATGTCTTCGGTAGTCCTAATTCCGCCACCCACCGTGAGGGGGATGAACACCTCGTCGGCGACCCGCGAGACGGTGTCGAGCATCGTTTCCCGTCCCTCGGCCGAGGCCGTGATGTCGAGGAAGACGAACTCGTCGGCGCCCGACTCGTTGTAGGCCTTCGCCATCTCGACGGGATCGCCGGTGTACTCGAGGTTCTCGAAGTTGACGCCGGTGTAGACCGCCGCGTTGCCCTCCTCGTCCACGTCGACGTCGATACAGGGGATGATGCGCTTCGTAAGCATTCGTTGGCGGGGGTTCGCGCGACGCCGGGTTGAGCGTTTCGACCGGATGGGTGTGTTTAAGAGTTGCGCGCAACGACTGGGGATATGAGCAATCAGGACGATCACGTACCCGACGAGCGGGCCGAACGAGAGGACCGTGTCGACGCCACCGGCGACGAGGCCACCGGCATGACCGACGAGGACCCCGGCGCTCAGGAGGCCGTCGCGAGCGGCCCGGAGAAGGAAACCGAGACGAAACACCCGCTCGCCGAGCGCACGACCGCCCCACAGAGCCCGTATACGACGAAACAGGCCGGGATCGGTGTCGCCGTCCTCGTCGTCGGCCTGCTCGTCACGTTCGGGATCCCGGTGTTGCTCTAAGCGCTACTCGATCGACTCCAGGGGTTCGCGCTCGCCGTATTCGGGGTCAGGCCCCTCGCCTGGGGCGGCCCACTCAACGGCGTTTGCGAGCACCTGTTGGATCTCCGATTGGTGATAGATCGGGTAGGTCTCGTGACCCGGCCGGAAGTAGAATATCTTTCCGGCGCCGCGACGGTAACAACAGCCCGAGCGAAAGACGTTGCCACCCTCGAACCACGAGGTGAACACGAGCGTCTCTGGCGCGGGGACGTCGAAACGCTCGCCGTACATCTCGGCCTCCGGGAGTTCGATGTACTCGTCGATTCCCTCGGTAATGGGGTGACTCGGCTCGACGACCCACAAGCGCTCGCGTTCGCCTGCCTCGCGCCACTTCAGCGAACACGAGGTGCCCATAAGCCGCTTGAACACCTTCGAGTAGTGCGCCGAATGGAGCACGAGCAGGCCCATCCCATCTAAAACCCGTTCCTGAACGCGGTCGACGACCTCCTCGTTCACCTCGTCATGGGCGGCGTGGCCCCACCACAGGAGGACGTCGGTGTCGTCGAGGACTTCCCCGGTCAGACCGTGATCTGGCTCGTCGAGGGTTGCGGTTCGGGTCTCGAAGCCCCGTTCGTCGAGGAACTCGGCGATAGTTTCGTGGATACCGTCGGGGTACTGCTCTGCGACGACGTCGTCCTCGCGTTCGTGGCGGAACTCGTTCCAGACGGTGGCGGTGACCATACGCGAGCCTCACCGCGGGAACAAAAGGAACTACCGGTGGCGCCCTCAGCGCACGAAGTACAGCTCGTCAGTGCCCAGAAACCGGCTCAGGTCGGCCGTCCGGCGGTAGTCGCTGCCGCGGATCGCGAGCAGGGAGTCGATCAGACGCTGGCCGTCACCCTCCTCCCAGTCGGTCGGCTCGCGGATCGGGACGACCAGAAATCCGCTGCCCCGGACCTCGCTCGCGTGGAGCTTCGCCATGTCCAGTTCGATCCGGCCCAGGCGTGCGGTGTACTGATCGACGACGTACTCCATTGCGCGCTCGCCGACGGGCAACAGGACGTGGGCGGCGATCGCCCGGAGTTCGGCGTCGAAAAAGCGCTCCATGTTCGCGTAGCTCTCGGCAGTCGGTTCACCGTCCGCCGGACAGCACATGTGGAGGTAGCTCAGAAAGCAGTTCTCCAGTTCGGGGGCGTCGCCGTAGGGCTCGCTTGCGAAGCCGGTCTCGAACAGCGCCCGCTGGATCGCCTCGCCGGCCGGGCGTTCGGTAAAGGGAACGCCCGTCTCGCGTCCGCCGTGGATTCCCGGGTAGTCGCCGATGACGTGGAAATCCGCGTTCGCGTCGCCGTAGCCGAAGGCCGCCTCGCTTCGCTCGGAGCAGGGCGACTCGCAGGCGGGTCGCATCCCGAAGGGGTTGCTCGTCCGGTCGGTTACGTTCTCCACGAGGGAGGTACCGAGCAGAGGCTCAAAACGCTCGCGGTTTCCCGGTCATCCGTCGACGGCGACCGCTCCGCGCATCCCCTGCTGATCGTGGGGGATGCAGGTGTACTGCGAGACGCCAGTCTCCTCGAAGGTGTGTTCGAACGTATAGCCCTCCTCGGTCTCGATGGGGCTCTCGTAGACCTCGTTTTCCTCCGCGACGTTGTGTCCGCCGCCGTCTCCGGTCCACTCCCAGACCACCGTGGTCCCGGGGTCGACCATGATCGCCGCCGGCGAGAACGACCGCCCGCGACTGCCGGTGCCTACCATCACGGTGACCTCGCTCTCACCACGGAGGTCGGCGGTGCCATCGTAGCTTTGGGCGGAATCGAGCCAGCCACCGTAGTCGGGTTCCTCCTCCTCGGACACCGTCTCGTACTCGGGCTCGCCGTCGTCGCCACTGCCACCGCCGTCGGTACAGCCCGCGAGCGTGCCGGTCGCGACGAGCGCGCCGGCAGCACGGAGGACTGTGCGACGGCCGAAGGACGAGTCGGATCTCATGTCGGTCTCCAAGTACGTACCGAGCGGGCAAAAGCGGCCTGAAACTACCGTCTGAGTGGTGCGTGCTACCGAATCTCTCAGGGGGCGCCGACGAGAACGAATCGGCTCTCCGTCTCGCCGTTCTCGATCCGTCGTGTGGCCTCGGCGGGAATTCTGACCGCATCGCCCTCTGCCATCTCGACCGAATCACCCTCGATCTCGACGGTCGCCTCGCCGTCGACCAGCAGGTAGACTTCTTCCTCACCCTCATCAGCGTGGTCATGCTCCTTCCCGGTCCAGCCCGGTTCGCACTCGAGGACGCTCACGCCGAGATTCTCACAGTCGAGCGGTTCGCGCAGGAAGTACAGCGACTCGGCGATGGGATCGACGTCGGTATAGTTGGTCTTGGTGTAGGCCATCGCCTCGCTGTTGGCGTTCGAGCGTCAAGTAACCCCGCCACGGCGTTCGTTTTCTTTGCCGTTGATAGATATCCAATTATCCCTATTCGTACGAACTCATCGCGATAGAACGCTGAAAAGGGAGGGGGCGGTTCACCGTCCCCTCCCGTCAGCGGTGGTGCTGGGGATGGTCGTGGTGTGTCACGCCAACGCAGGTTGTCTATGGCCTCAGTCTGCGGTCTCCCAGCGTTCTGATGAGAACGCCCCATATCAGTAAGTGTTGTGTTTTCTGATACTTGAGGAACAGCTATCGGAGCCGGCCGAGCGGGCGGTAGCGCTCGTGGGGGTCGTACCCGCGGAACAGGAGGCTGTTGGTCATCACCGAGATGGACGAGCCGGCCATCGCCAGCCCCGCGAGTGCGGGGTTGAGCAGACCGAGCGAGGCGACCGGGATCAGCGTCGCGTTGTAGGCGAGCGCCCAGAAGAGGTTCTGGTGGACCTTCTGGAGCGTCGCCTCGGAGATCCGGATCGCCTTCAGCACGTCGTCGGGATCGTCGCGCATCAGCGTCACGTCGGCCGACTCGATGGCGACGTCGGTGCCCGATCCGATGGCGACGCCGACATGGGCGGCGGTGAGCGCCGGGGCGTCGTTGACGCCGTCACCGACCATCATCGTGCGCTTCTCCTCGGACTGGATCGCCTCGACCGCGTCGGCTTTGTCCTCCGGCAGGACCGCCGCGCGGACGTTGGACTCCTCGATGCCGACCTCGCGGGCGACCGCGCGGGCAGTGCGTTCGTTGTCGCCGGTCAACATCACGACGTCGAGCCCGCGATCGCGCAGGGCCGCGACGGTTCGCTTCGCGCTCTCTCGCACCGTGTCGGCGGCCGCGACGACGCCGAGCAGTTCGCCGTCATCCCGCGATGACGAGTCCCCTCTCGCGTCGCTCGCGGGGACGCCGCCTCGTGCGACCAGCATTGCGGTCTTGCCCTCGCCCTCGAGTCGCTCCATCGTCTCTTCGGCGGGTGCGGGGTCGATCCCGTTGTCCTCCATCAATTTGCGGTTGCCGACGAGCACTTCGCTGCCGTCGACCGTGGCGCGGATCCCGTGACCGGGGACGTTCTCGAAGTCGGTCGGTTCCCCGAGGTCGAACCCGCGCTCGCGGGCCCCCTCGACGATGGCGCGCGCAAGCGGGTGCTCGGAGCCCGATTCGGCGCTGGCGGCCGCCGAGAGGACGCTCTCCTCGTCGACCCGCTCGGCCAGGACGCCGCCGTCGGGTCGGGGGTCCGACGAGGATCGCGGTTCATCCGGTCGCTCACCGCCGTCTTCGATTGGCTCGCCCCCGTCGCTGCGTGCCTTCCGAATCGGCACCACGTCGGTGAGCTCCATCTCGCCGTGGGTCAGGGTGCCCGTCTTGTCGAAGACGACCGTATCAATGTCGCGGGCGCGTTCGAGGACGTCCGCACCCTTGAACAGGACACCGTTGGTCGCGGCAATGGTCGAGCCGACCATCGTCGCGGCGGGCGTCGCGAGTCCCAGTGCACAGGGACAGGCGATCAACAGCGCGCTCGCGAGCACGATCATCGAGAACTCCGCGACGGGCACGCCCCCGGCGACGGGGCCCCCGCCGACGGGTTCGAGCACCGGGATCCACGCCCCGAGCGCCGAGGAGACGCCGTAGAGCGCATCGGGGAACAGCGCCCAGACGACCGCCCAGACGACGGCGTTGACGATCACCGCGGGGACGAAGTAGGCACTGACCGTGTCGACCAACCGTTGGATGTCGGGCTGGCGCGATTGGGCCTCTTTGACTCGCTCGACGATCCCCTGGATCGCGGTGTCCGAACCGACCCTCGTGGCCTCCACGAGGAGGACGCCGTTCTCGTTGATCGTCGAACCGATCACCTCGTCGCCCTCCCTCTTCTCGACGGGCACCGACTCGCCGGTCACCATCGACTCGTCGACCGCGCTCGACCCCTCGCGAACGACGCCGTCGGTGGGCACGCGCTCGCCGGGCCGGACCTTCATCAGGTCGCCGACCTCGACCTCCGTCAGGGGTACCGTCCGCTCCTCGTTCCCGTCTACGATGGTGGCTTCCTCGGCCTCCATCTCCAGCAGCTTTCGCAGCGCGTCGCTGGCTTGGGCCTTCGAGCGGGCCTCGAGCCAGTTACCGAGGGTGATGAACCAGAGGATGAAGGCGACGGCCTCGAAGTAGAGCCCGCCAGTGATCGCTCCCAAGAGGACCGCCGTCGAGTAGACGTACCCTACTGAGGACCCCATCGCGACCAGCGTGTCCATGTTCGCCCGGCGGCTCTTCGAAAGGGCGCGCCAGGCCCCAGAGAGGAACTCCCGGCCGAGCGTCGCCATCAGCACCGTCGCGAGCGCGAACTCGATCCAGCCGACCGAAATCCCGAGCACGGTCTCGGGTACCACTCCGAACCCGAGCATGTCGGCCATCACGAGTGCGAACGGTGCGGTCAACACGCCACCGAAGAGGACGAGGCGCCACTGCTTTCGCATCTCGCGTTCGGCGGCGCTCTCGCGCTCGCCCTCATCGGCGTCCTCCTCGCGGACCGGCTCGTAGCCGGCGTCCTCGATGGCGTCGTATACGTCCCCGAGGTCGGTCGCGCCGGGGGCGTACTCGATGCGGGCCTCGTCCGAGGCGAAGTTCACGTTCGCGCCGAGCACGCCCGGGACCGATTCGATGGCCTCCCGGTTGGTCTCCGAGCAGGTCGCACATGACATCCCGCCGATCTCGATCGTTCGGCTCTCGCGGGCGGGTTCGTAGCCCGCCTCCTCGATCGCTGCGTAGATCTCCGCGAGGCTCACCCGCTCGGGATCGTATTCGACCGCTCCCTCGTCGGTGGCGAAGTTCGCGTCCACGTCCGAAACCCCGTCGAGGGAGCCGACCGCCTCCTCGATGGTGCCCGAGCAGGTCGCACACGACATGCCCGATATCTCCAGTTGAACCCTCACAGTATCACCGTACTTCTAGAAAGGGGCCAACCGTTGATCCCGTTTATTCTTTCGTATCGAAGGTCGGAGTAGCACTTCACGATCGATTCGAAAGTCAGTCTGCACCCTCGGCGAGTTCCTCGTACTTCTCGACGTAGAGTTGCTCGCAGGAGGGACAGCAGAATCGTTTCATCTCGCCGTCGATCCGCCGGGAGACGCCGTCCGCGCCGACCTCGTTCTCGCAGAGCACACAGGAGACGGCGAACGCCGCCTCGCCCCGGATCCGGGCCGTTCGGTCGGAGCCGGTCAGGAGTTCGACGTCGAGTTCGCGGACGGCCCCGTCGTCGACGTGCTCGAACAGCCACGCACCGACGTCGGCCGTCGGGGCGTGGGCGGTGAAGACGACCCGGCCTCCGGCGGTGATGAAGACGTGTTCGACTCCCTCAATCCCCGAGAGCGCATCCCTGACCTCGTCGGCACCCCCCGGTGAAACCGAAAGCGTCACCAGTACAGGCGTCCCCTCGCGCAGCTGTGAGCGGTCCAGATCCAGCGTAAAGCGCCTGATGATCCCCTGATTTTCGAGCTTCGAAACGCGATCCGAAACCGCGGGCGCCGAGAGGTCCACCCGCTCGCCGATCTCGCTGTATGGCCGCCGGGCGTCCTCGCTCAGTAGTCGAAGAATTCGGAGGTCGATCTCGTCGAGCATACGGTCAGTTCGATCCTCGGAGACAAAGGCGCTCCGCCAAATTCGCTTTCGATTCCGTTTCGAATCGTATCGACAACTCATTCGACGAAAGCCGAACGGTGAAAGAGTACTCCCCCGTAGGGCCCGTCTGTCTCCCTACCCTACGTATGAGCGGGATGAACTGTACGGGATGGGAGGAGACCGTCGTCGAGAGCACGAGCACCGACCACGAGGCCGGAACGGTTACCGCCGACGGCGAGGCGGACCGAGAAGAACTCGGCGCGGCGATCGCCGATGTGGGTACGAACCCGCAGCCGATCCCCTGATCGACCTAGAGGTGTCGCGCGTCCCTGTGAACTGACCTAGTGACCCAACGCGTGACGCACATAGGATCGCGAACGAATCGCACTACTCGCGGGCACCGGAAAATCGAAGGGAAACGACCGTACTCGTGGAGGAGGGCGACTGCGTCAGCGGGGCACTCGACTCGCGGGCGCGAGCGGAGGCTATTCGAGAGTTCTGAGGGCGACTCGAAGACCACGACGGCGTTCTTCGTCGATGAGCGGCTTGCCGGCCATCGGGTCGTCGAGGTTGACGGGCGCGCCGATCCCCGATTCCTGAGGCTCGCCGACGCCGTACTGGTTGCCCGAGGACTGCCAGTCGTGCCAGCCGCTTCCGACGTTGACTTGCCGATACGGAACGGGCTGCCCGCTCGTGTTCGCGGGGTTCTCGAAGTCCGGATCGACGTCGTGGAGAAACCGGTTGTTCTCCGTGATGTACACGTCATCAGGATACCCTCGGAAGGCGATCGCTTGGCAGTCGTAGTCCCGGATCGAGTGCGTGAACGCGAACGTACACCGGCGGACCTCGACGCGACCACCGGCAGTGAGGTCGTCGCCGTAGCCGTTCTCGGCCAGACAGTGCATGTCGACCGCATGGCTGTACGTCGTCGGCCCGAACACACTATCTTCGAGCGTGTACCCGCAGGTCGGGTGGCCAAAACCCGCAATCGCGTGGCGCGTCGCGTTGAAGTAGCTCATCTCGATTGTCGGGTGGCCGTTGAACACGTCGATGACGTAGCCCGCACCCACCATCATACAGTCGTGGCCGTAGATGTGATGGATGGACGGTGAGACGGCGTTCGACGAGGTGCCGATGGCGATGGCCTGATTGGGCCAGCCGTAGATCTCACAGTTGTCGACCTCGACGTCGTCGGCCAGAATACGGAGGCCACGGGCGTACCGACCCTCGCGAGCCTGACGGCGCTCGCTCGTGTTGCCGCTATCGAGCGGGATGTAGCCCGGATACTCGGGGTCGTCGTAGTAGTCGTGGTACGGCCCCCGGAGGCGCACGCCGCTAAGACGCGACCCGCCATCCATCGTGATCAATCCTCGGCCATTCGACCCGCCGTCCCACGCCGGGGAATCGTGGCCGTGGTCGGTCGTATAGAGTAGGGCGCCGGGCGAACCGTCGATACCGCGATCCGAGACGATCGTCTGGCCCGAAAGCGTGAGGTCCTCGCCTGAAAGATCGATCCGGGCCGTGCCCGGAATGCCGATCACGTCGGCCGATGAGTTGAGCGCGTCGAAAAACGCTGATCGAGTTTCGACGGTCACGTCGGCGTCGGCGAGGCCGATGTCCGCGTGGTGGCCGACGCCGCCGCCGATCGGACGCCCTTCGAGACACTCGAGGACGCGGTCGTTGGTGAAATACTGGGCCATTGGATCAGAGGTGGGCGTCCTCGTGGGCGGCGACGTTCAGATCGAAGTAGTAGTACCAGAAACGATT
>NZ_RDQG01000069.1 GCF_003697815.1 Halalkalicoccus subterraneus
CCCCCCGTGAGGGGGCCCGCTTCCGCCGTAACCGCTTCACGCCGGCTCCTCAAGCTCTTAGAGCCCCACAAACCAACGCTCGCGTCCAGCTGACATCGGTCGTCAGACCTATTATCACTGGTAGCGAAAATCCGAGTCAGGCCAGCCAGCCTGTTTAGAAGGGGTGTTTCCAGCACCCCGGATTTCCACTGAATCCGTAGCAGTGCGTATCTCCTTTGTTACCACCGCCCACTCACCCCCCCTACTAAAATTCAGCGACTGAGTAATCGATCCCAGAATCCCCGGTCTACTTCCTCACGAACTTCGTCCAACTCCGCTCTCAGTGTCTCTACTTCATCCTCGAGGCGTTTCATTGTCTCCAGTTCACCCTCTAATCGCTCAACAGTCGTCACAAGCTCAGCGACTTGTTCGTTCGTCGCCCGCACGTCACTCCGATCTGCGACCGGCTCAAGGGCCTCAGTGAGCCGCTCGTCGATCGCCCCATAGACCTGATCTTCGCGAAGCGCCTCCTTGTACCGTGCCCACATCATATCCGTCGTCATCACTTGGCTCGACCGCCAGTCTTCAAGCTCCTCAACCTCTCCCTCTACATCCTCAACTCGCCTCTTCAACCGGTGTACCTTCCGACGATACGACTGCACTGACTCCTTTGCACTCGCTGCATCTGACCGTGCTTCACGCGCCGCTTCCCTCATCTCTTCAATTGTTGCTGGCTCAGCAAGCGTCTCAGCGTGATCAGCTACCCACTCACGACCATCAGAGGTCATTTGGAACCGACGCACATCCTTCGTCCCACCTGGTCGAGCCTCCCGCCCAATCTCCTCAACCAATCCACTGGGTATCAAATGGTTCTCAAGCCGATGTGAAACCTGCGCGTTTTGTGATAGGTCTGTCTTCCACCGAAGTTCCGTTGTATTCAATACATCGGCCTCAACTAACGCGCCTAACATCCACTGCGACGCCCTATCAACACGATTTTCACCAATCCATAGCAATTCACCCATGAAAACATTCTCAGGAGCCATCCAGTTTAAAATTTATACTGATCATACACCCACCCGATTGTGGTCTTTGTAGACCACCCAGTCACGGACACAGCCAACACCACCATCTGTCATACTTCTAAACATCCACCAGCAATCCAATGTCAAGATACTGAGCAGCTATCCATATTCTACTTCAAATCCACAACTCTCATCTACACTAAACCGAGGGAGGGGAAATATACCTCTGACAAGCCCCAGAAAACAACTAGCGATCCAAAACCATAATCCCACTAGTTGCGATGTAAGGGACATTTATTTATAATAGCAATCGATGGCAAGCTAAAATCCGCATTGATCAAGGGGTTATTGCTCCGCACTACAACGGTTTTGAACCACTGTGGACCACTGCATAACCAATGTAATCACTCAATCAACAGGTGAACCATACCCACTGTGATCTACTGTGATCAGTCCGGTGGCGGCCAATCACTCCATGTTTCTGTCCACTCGACACCACCCCCATGCGGATTCACCGGCTCAACTGTCTCCCCGCCATCGTACGTCACCCCAACCAGATCCCATTCCGGTTCTAAGACCAACGAATCGTACGCCATGTACTCCTGCGCCCCATTCGACGGACGCCACCGTTGACGGCCAGTTGCCCACAGCAGTGCATTGAACGCCTGCACATGTTCTGGCGCGTCTAACGGCCCCTCCTCCTCATAAATCCCCAGATACTCTCCCACATACGACCCCAAGTTCCCAATCTCACCGACCTCCCGATCTCGAGAACCAGCCACTCGCTTTACCGTGATCACATTCTCATATTCATGCGCATCACGCTCTGCTAACTCACAGTTCCGCAGATGCGCGTCTATCACTGGCTCGAACCGCTCTTCTTCCACTACACCATCGACGAAGATCGCAATGTGCGCATGAGCGTATCCGCTCTTATGCGGCTCTAACACCATCAGATACTCCCACCGCAACGAATCGTCCAACGATCGATGCAGCGCCCGGCGCACCGCCTCCCACGAGGACAAGAGCTCATCAAGGTGATCTTGCGGTGCCACCCACTCCCCTGGCCGACCTGCTGACGCTGTCAGCGTTAGCATCCCTGTATGGAACCGACGTCCATACGCATCATGGAGGCCCCTCTCTAAGTCCTTCAACTTCGCGTACAACTTATTCGAATACGACGGCATGAACCGGTTCTCCTGCGGTCCTGTACACTGTTCGCCATCCTTCTCGAACACCAGCCCCGCGTTTCGACGGTCCTGGTACCACGTTCGCCACTGCTTTATCAACCCTTTCCACGAGATCGCTCGATTCGCGCGCGCTTCGGGAACC
Organism: Halalkalicoccus subterraneus; assembly: GCF_003697815.1. Taxonomy (NCBI): domain Archaea; kingdom Methanobacteriati; phylum Methanobacteriota; class Halobacteria; order Halobacteriales; family Halalkalicoccaceae; genus Halalkalicoccus; species Halalkalicoccus subterraneus. The sequence continues at coordinate 2,337 of NZ_RDQG01000069.1, forward strand.
ACTGCTTCACGTCGCAGTTTCACCCCATCGCGCGCCGTGATCTGCTGTGATCGCTTCCCCAAAAAGTCCGTGACGGCGGCCTGATTCTCCCCCCGCGCACGGTTAGCCATGGAGGGCCGAGAGACCGCCGAAGTGGGCGCATCAACTCGCACGTCCACCCACTCCTTACCGCTCTCGCTCACTGCCACCACCTCCGCAACCGCCGCCGCGCGCGACCCAGTCCGTCGCGTCCGTCCGTCCTCGACGGATTCCGGTGCTCGCGCACACCACGCGCTGCGCGCCGGGTCGGGTCGGACCCCCCCGTGAGGGGGCCCGCTTCCGCCGTAACCGCTTCACGCCGGCTCCTCAAGCTCTTAGAGCCCCACAAACCAACGCTCGCGTCCAGCTGACAT
>NZ_RDQG01000070.1 GCF_003697815.1 Halalkalicoccus subterraneus
GGGTAGTGGACGTTCGAGTGCAGCACCCGATCCAGCACCACGGCCGGGATGTCCTTGTCGTACTCGTACTTGTTGCGCTCTCCCTTGAGACACTCGACGACCGCGTAGATCTCTTCGGGCGAGTTCGGTCCCGTCTCCAAGTCTTCCCAGAGGTTCGCCATCGTCCGTGTCTGTTCCGGGCGGGGAAAAAGTCCTTTCGACTATTCCCTTCGAGTTACCGACAGGACTATGTACTGTGACATCATATATTGTACATCAGTCTCTGCTGGTGGATTTGACGGAATTAGCGAGTAGTATGAGTTAAAACAAACGGATTGGTTGACAACTGTTAAATAGGCGGATGACATGTTCTATACTGATGTCAGAGGCACAAGCGGTTCCGGGCACTCAGCGAACAGCACACGATCTGACCGCCTTTCAACACAACATCCTCGTCATCCTCGGTGAGGAGCCGATGTACGGGCTGGCGATTAAGCGCGAACTCGAGAGCTACTACGACACCGAGGTCAACCACGGGCGGCTCTATCCCAACCTCGACGATCTGGTCGAGCGCGGGCTGGTCGAGAAGAGCGAACTCGACAAGCGCACCAACCAGTACGAGCTCACCGAGGACGGGTACGAAACGGTGCTGGGTCAACTGAACTGGGTCTTCTCGAAGATCGTTACCGACGAGGAGCGCGCCGAGGACGTCCAGTCGCTCATTGGTGCGCAGAACTAATCGGGATCATTTTTCGCGAGACGTTCGACGTACTCTAGTGAGCGCTCTATCGCGTCTTTTTGATCCTCGCTCGGCCACACGTTCCTGACGAAGTACTCCGCGAGGAACTCCTCGCGTTCCGAGGGTGTGGCGTCGTCGATCCGCTTCGCGTAGTGGTTGCCAATGAAGTCCGCGAAGGCCTCGGCGTTCTCGCCGTGGACCTCGCCGTGAGCCTCTCGAACCGCCCGTGCGACCGCCCGGTTGTGCGCCTCGACGCGGTCCCAGTCGTCGGGACTCTCCGGCCCGGCGACCTGCACCTCGATCGCCCGGTCGACGTCCTCGATCCTGTCGGTTCGGATCCGGCCGTCCCCGACCCAGTCGGTGGGGTGGAGCACGAGCGTCTCGGTCGCGTCGCCCTCGCGGACGCGCGCGGTGAACCCATGTTCGGCGAGCGATCGTGCGCGGCGGGTCCGGTAGGCGCTCGCTTCCTCGGGGTCGACCGCCCGTCGTGCGAGCTTCGTCAGCCGGGTCGCCTCCTCGATCGTCTCCTCGGGTAGCTCAGCCATGTTCGAACGCCTCGTTCACCAGTTCGTCCGCGCGCTCGTTTACCTCCCGCGGTACGTGTGTGATCGACCACTCGTCGAACCCCCCCAGAAGCTCGTGGACGCGGACCCGGCGCTCGCGCATCCCGGGATCGTTGGCGTCCCATTCCCCGCGGGTCTGTTTGACGACCAGTTGGGAGTCCCCCCGAATCTCGACGTCGTCGAAGCCGTAGTCGATGGCGACCTCGAGCCCGCGAATCAGTGCCTCGTACTCCGCGCGGTTGTTCGTCGTCTCACCGATCCGTTCGCCCCCGTCAGCGACGATCCCGTCGCCCGAAACGAGCACCCAACCGATCGCCGCCGGGCCGGGGTTACCGCGGCTCCCTCCGTCGAAGTAGAGGTGGACACGACCGCCGCCGTCCCGCAGGATCGACTCGATGTCGGCGGGCCGCGCACCCTGAACGACGACCGTCTCTTCGTAGGCGATCGCGTTCGCCTCGCCGAGGCGTGCTCGCCAGCGCTCGTGGTCGGTGTTGCCGTCCTCGATGGTCGCACCGGCGGCGGCCAGTTTCTCGCGAGCCTCGTCCGGGTCGTGGGGAACGGAGGGCATTGTCTGACGCTCGCAGGTTGTGGGATATATCGGTTCTGATCCGTCTTCAGCGTGCCGTCCGACCGATATCGGCCGTGTATCGACCGTGTACATCAGTTCGTCCCATCGAAGGCGACGCTGACGATCTCGACATTGACCGAGGATTTAAGTGATTTGATTACACTACTATTTAAGTGCGATGACACGGTCTACCCGTCAGCGGGAGCGCGAGCAGGAGGCGGAGCAAACCGAAGGAACCAGCGATGGGGAGGCGGTACGTACCTGTCCGGAGTGTGCCTCGGACAACCTCATCAAGAGTTCCGATCGGGGGGAACTCATCTGCGATGACTGTGGCCTGGTCGTCGAGGAGGGCAACATCGACCCCGGGCCCGAGTGGCGGGCGTTCAACCACTCCGAGCGCCAGAGCAAATCGCGGGTGGGCGCGCCGACCACCCAGACGATGCACGACAAGGGGCTGACCACCACCATCGACTGGAAGGACAAGGACGCCTACGGCCGGTCGATCTCCTCGAAGAAGCGAAGCCAGATGCACCGGCTGCGAAAGTGGCAGGAGCGCATCCGCACGAAGGACGCCGGCGAGCGCAACCTCCAGTTCGCGCTCAGCGAGATCGACCGCATGGCCTCGGCACTGGGCGTCCCCCGCTCGGTACGCGAGGTCGCCTCCGTGATCTATCGACGCGCGCTCAGCGAGGACCTCATCCGCGGCCGATCCATCGAGGGCGTCGCCACCGCGGCGCTGTACGCGGCCTGCCGGAAGGAGGGCATTCCTCGGAGCCTCGAGGAGATCAGCGAGGTCTCGCGAGTCGAGCGAAAGGAGATTGGCCGGACCTATCGGTACATCTCCCAGGAGCTCGGCCTCGAGATGCGCCCCGTCGATCCGAAGAAATACGTTCCCCGATTCTGCTCCGAACTCGAACTCTCCGAGGAAGTACAGTCGAAAGCCAACGAGATCATCGAAACCACCGCCGAAAAGGGCCTGCTCTCGGGGAAGTCCCCGACGGGCTATGCCGCCGCGGCGATCTACGCCGCCTCGCT
>NZ_RDQG01000071.1 GCF_003697815.1 Halalkalicoccus subterraneus
CCCGCGCCCGCCGGCACCCCGCAGATCGAGGTCTCATTCAACATCGACGAGAACGGGATCGTCAACGTCGAGGCCGAGGACCAGGGCTCGGGCAACAAGGAAGAGATCACCATCGAGGGCGGCGCAGGCCTCTCGGACGAGGAGATCGACCGCATGCAGGACGAGGCCGAACAGCACGCAGAGGAGGACGAACAGCGCCGTGATCGCATCGAGGCGCGAAACGACGCCGAGAGCGCCGTCCAGCGCGCCCGCAGCCTCATCGAGGAGAACGAGGAGGACCTCGACGAGGAACTGATCGAGGAGATCGAAACCGAGATCGACGAGGTCGAGGCCGTGTTGGAGGACGAGGACGCCGACACCGAGGAGATCAAATCCGCCACCGAGGACCTGAGCAAGGCGCTTCAGGAGATCGGCAAGCAGATGTACCAGGACGCCGAGGGCGCGGCCGGTGCGGGTGCCGGCCCCGACGGCATGGGCGACATGGGCGGTGCAGGCGGCGCGGGTGCGGCCGGCGCTGGCGGTGCGGGCGCCGGCGGCCAGGAGGGCGAGTACGTTGACGCCGACTTCGAGGACGTCGGTGACGACGAGGACGACCAATAAGGTCGGCCAACTGACGGCAACGGGTTCCGATCGACAACGAACAGGAGAGCTTTTTCAGGCGGATCACGCTCGCCAACCGGCGACGCCAACGAGAACGATCGCATCCGCCAGCGTTCGACCCGAGTAACGAGGATCGAAAAGCGGCGATTAGACGGTTTCGAGGGCGTCCTCGATCGATTCGTCGCCCTCGATAGTTTCGAAGGTCTTTCCGTAGGTGTTCTCGATATCCAGCGCAGCCACAAGGATTCGGGCGACGTCCGCGCGGGTGATTTCGCCGCGCTCGACCCGCCGGGCGACCTCGATCTCCCCGGTTGCGGGCTCGTCGGTCAGCGCGCCCGGCCGGACGATGGTATAGATCAGATCGCTGTCTTGGAGGTGCTCGTCCGCGGCGAGTTTCGCTTCGAGATACGGCTGCAGTGCTTCGGGACTCTCCTCGGGCCGGTCGGCGTTGATCGAACTGAGCATGACGAATCGTTCTGCCCCTTCCTGCTCGGCCGCGTCGATCAGCCGGATCGCGCCGTCGCGATCCACCCCCTCAACGTCCTCGCCGCTCGATCCCGCGGCGAAGATCACCGCATCGCATCCCTCAACGGCGTGGGTGACGTCCTCGGCCAGGTCCGCGACGACCACGTCGACGCCGAATTTCTCCTCCATTTCGTCCACCTGTGACTCCGTGCGGACCATCGCGTGTGCGGTCTGCTCGCTTTCGGCGAGCAGTTCCGTGACGTGCTGTCCGACCCCGCCGTGCGAACCCGCGATGAGTACGTCCATGGAGGAAGGAGGGGCGACGGCACCAAAAGAGCGCGGTCGGCCATCGAAGGCGAGGGTTCAGGCCGACTCGTGGAGCGTCTCGCCGCGGCGGAGTCGGGTGGCGATCCGGAAGGTCTGTTCGCGCTCTCGCCGGGTCGGGGTATGGGCGGCGAGATACCGGGCGGTGGCGATCAGATGGAGCCGCCCCTCCCCGCGCTCGGTCCCCCGAAAGGCCGCCTCGACGTTCTGGAGCGTGTGGAAGTTCGCGTCCTCACGGAGCAAGGCTCCGCCGAGGGTGCGCTTCAACTCCTCGGTGTCGCCGCCCGAATCGAGGTAGTCCGCGATGATCCGCCCAGCCGTGTTGACCGCACCCTCCTCGTCGAACGTTTCGAGGAGGTCGTCAAGGAGGGACTCATGATCGGCCCCGACCTCGCGCGGTTCGGGAATCGGTGCCGGCGGCGTGTTGAGGAAGCGGTCGAGATAGACGTTGATCGCGCCGTCGTAGATCGCCCGGTAGATCCCCTCGCCGTCGGCCCGGCGAGCCAGCCCGCAGACCGCGTTCGCGTAGGTGTAGGTGTGATGGACCGTGTTCCAGTCGCGGAACTCGTTGCCCGTTCCGAACTGTGCGACCCGGGTCGCTGCGGCCTCCGCAACGATATCGGCCAGCTGGGCCGCGCTCGCACCGTTTTCGATCGCCCCGTCGAGTGTCGCGACGAGTTCGTGGGGCTCCTCCGAAAGCAGCGTTTCGACGAACCCCTCGGACGGCGTCCACTCGCTGTCCTCGCCCGCCCCGATCCTATCGGGGAGGTCCTCGAACGACTCGGCGAGGAGGCCGGCCAGATCCACGGGTTGGCGCCACGACGACCGTTCCTCGCTTCGCTCGGCGTTCACGAGTTGTGGGACGAGCGCCGGAAGCAGGTCGTCGGCGCGCTTCCAGCCGACGTGATCCAGCGTCTCGCAGGCTTTGTTGAGGAAATCCATCGTGTGGCCCGTATCGAGATACCGGTGGTCCGTGGCCGCCCCGACCAGCATCGAGACGACCCGTTTTCGGGAGCCGTCGGCGATCGCACTCCTGAGGACGCGCTCTCCGCCCTGTCGGTCGTGGACCTCGATGCAGTCGCGGAACCACCGGTCGAGGCGCTCGGGGTCGTGCTCCCCGGTCAGGGGATCCTGAACGAACCTCGGGGGATGGCCCGCGGCGTCGTCGGCAACGCTGACCGCACCCGTGTAGAGCGCCCGGCGGCGATCCGCGCGCTGGAGACCCGGGAGGAGGTTCGCCATCGCGCCCATCGTCGTGAGCCCGCGGCCCCAGCCGTCGTCCCGGTAGCGTGCGCCGAAGATCGCGATCCGCTCCAGGGGCGTTTCGTACCCGACCTCGGCGTCGTCGAGCCCGATGACCGCCTTCGCGAGAACCAGTCGAAGGTCGTTCTCCAGGCCGTCGTCCAACCTCGCGAGCCAGCGTTTCTCGGGGGGTTCGTCGCGTTTCGGATGGGGATCGACCCAGATCTCCTCGCCGCGAACCTCGACCGGATAGGTGGGAACGTCGTCCGCGAAGGGGTCGAACGTACTCCCACACGCGAGTTCGAACCGGGCGTGATGCCAGTGGCAGGTCAGGATCCCGTCGTCGACGGTCCCCTGATTGAGCGGAAAACCCATGTGCGGACAGCGGTTGTCGACGGCGTATATCTCGCCTTCGTGGCGAAAGACCGCGATGGCCTGTCCACGGGTCGTTACACGGGTACGATCCGTCCCGTCGAGGTCGGCGAGGGTCCCGACGTGCACGAATTCTTGGTCAATTGTTGTCATACGACAGTCTACACGGGCAGGTGACTAAACGGTTCGCCGGGGCGACTCAGACGACCGACAACGGGAGGCCGGTCGCGAGTCCCACGAGGACGACCACGATCAGCTCCCCCACGACCATGGAATTCGTCGTCGGGCGGCCGTCGTAAGCGCGGGGTCCCGAGAGCGGTCCGTTCAAGTACGACAATCGTGTAAGGGGTGACAACTGATGAGCGAGGATTTCTACGACGTCCTCGGCGTGAGTCGGGACGCCGACGAGGACGAGATCAACCAGGCCTTCCGGAAGAAGGCCGCCAAGTATCACCCGGACGTCAGCGACGAACCGGACGCGGAGGAGAAGTTCAAGCAAGCCAAGAAGGCAAAGGAGGTCCTTTCCGACGAGCAGAAACGCTCGGCGTACGACCGGATGGGTCACGAACAGTTCGAACAGGCCGAGAAACGCGGCGGCTTCGACGGCGGTGCGGGCGGCGCCGGCGGGTTCGGTGGAGCCGGCGGCTTCGGAGGGGGCGGCGGGGCCGGCGGCGGCCTCGGCGACATCTTCGAGCAGTTCTTCAGCGGCGGTGGCGGTAGCGGCCGCCGACAGGGCGCTGACCTCCAGACGCGCCTGTCGGTCACGCTCGAAGAGGTCTACGAGGGCGTCGAGAAGGAGATGACGATCAACCGACCCGAGACCTGTCCGACCTGTGACGGCGCGGGCGGAGAGAACCCCGAGACCTGTCCCGAGTGCGGCGGGAGAGGGCAGGTCACGCAGGTCCAACAGACCCCCTTCGGCCGGATGCAACAGACCCAGGCCTGTCCCAACTGCCGGGGCGACGGGCAGGTCTACGAGGAGAGTTGTAAGGAATGTCGCGGCGACGGGCAGGTCACCCGCGAGACCACCCTCTCGGTCGAGATCCCGGAAGGGATCCGCGACGGCCAGACCCTGCGGATGGAACGCGAGGGCGCACCGGGCGACCAGGGCGGTCCGAAGGGGGACCTGCTGATCGAGATCGCGGTCGAGGACCACCCCGACTTCGAGCGCGACGGCGACGACCTGAAGTACCGACAGGCGATCTCGTTCCCGAAGGCGGTCTTCGGCGCCACCGTCGAGGTCCCGACGATGGACGGCACGGTAGAAATGGACGTCCCCGCAGGGACACAGAGCGGCGAGCGCTTCCGCCTCGGCGGCAAGGGGATGCCCCGGCTTCGCCGGCGCGGTCGGGGCGATCTGTACGTCTCGGTGCAGGTCGTGACGCCCGAGGAACTCAACGAGGAACAGCGCGAGGCGCTCGAAGCCTTCGCAGAGGCGGGCGGCGAGGAGGTGGAGGTCGAGCAGGGCTTCTTCGAGAAGATCAAGAGCTCGCTGTAGTCGGACCGAGCACGTATTTGCGTTGCGACCACGAGAGGTCGGCATGGACACCATCGGGGAGATCGTCGCCCGCGACCGACGGACCCGAGAGCCGGCACTGCGTGCACAAACGGGCGTCAACCTCCGCTATGACTACTACCAGTTCTGTACGACCGCCCACAAGACGGGCAACTTCTTCAGCCATCGCGGCGTTCGCGTCGACTCGCTCGTCGCGATCGAGAGCGAGCCCAGCGGCGCGCCGCTGCTCTCGCTGTTCGGGGCGGCGCTGCTGGGCGCGCGGGTGCGCTTCGACCTGTCCTCCGAACTCGACGCCCGATTGCTGGTGGCGCCGGGAGAAAAAATGGAAAAATACGACCTCCCGGCGGGCGCGAGCCGCATTGCCTACACCGGCGACGCGAGTGGGAGAATCGAGGCCTTCGGCGAGAGCGTCTGGAGCGAGAACCCCGCCTGTCCCACTCCGTCCGAAATCAGCCCCGAGACGCCGCTGCTCGAAACCGAGAGCGAAACCTACACGCACGGCGAGTTGCTCGCGAGCGCGGAGGCCGTCGTCGACCGGTTCGGGATCGAACCGGGAACCGAGGTGGCGATCCGCGCGCCGCTTGCCGATCCCGGAACGGTCATTGCGGGCGTGTTCGCACCGCTGCTCGCCGGCGGCGTGATCGTCTTTCCGGGTCCCGACGATATCGGGGATATCGCCGTCGGCCAAGGACCCGAACCGACCACGATCCCACCCGAACGCGTCCCGTAACCTCTTCGCTTTCCGTCGGTTTTGGGAAACTGTTTTACCAGAGAAACGACTGCCTATACGGTATGGCAAATAGTCGCATGCTGAACGGGAGGCACCGCTACCGGTCGGTCCCGATCATCTACCGGATCGGCGCGGCGTTCGTACTCGGCTCGCTGGCCGGTCTCACGATCGGGGAACCGATGTTAGCGTTGCAACCCATCGGTGATCTGTTCGTTCGACTGCTCAGCATGATCGTCGTCCCGATCGTGATTTTCACGCTGTTGATGGGTGTTCGCCACCTCACACCCTCCTCGCTGGGACGAGTCGGCGGGCAGGTCGTCGGGCTGTATGTCGTCACCTCGGCGATCGCCGTGGGGATCGGGCTGGCGGTCGCGAACGCCATCAACCCCGGTCAGGGTCTGACGTTGGTCGAAGCAGAAATCGACACACAACAGACGCCGAGTTTCACCGAAGTGTTCCTCGGAATCGTCCCCGAAAATCCGATCAACGCGATGGCGAGCGGCGACATTCTCGCAGTGTTGTTCTTCGTGATCGTGTTCGGGCTTTCGTTGGCGATGGTTCAAGAATCGAGCGACGACGCACGGATCCAAAACGGCGTCGAGACGTTCTTCGACCTCGCGGAGGCGGGCTCGGAGGCGCTGTTCAAACTCGTCTGGGGGATCATGGAGTACGGCGTCCTCGGCGTGTTCGCGCTGATGGCGGCCGTCTTCGCGGAGGCCGGTATCGGGGCGCTCTCGACGTTCGCGCTGCTCGCGGCTACGCTCATACTCGGCGTCGGGCTTCACATCTCGATCATCTATCTGGGCACGATCATCGCATTGTTGACCCAGCAGTCCCCGGTCGCCTTCCTCGCCGGCATCAAGGAGGCGATGTTGACCTCGGTCAGCATCGCCTCCTCGAGCGCGACGCTCCCCATTTCGATGTCGAACGCCGAGGACAACCTCCGGATCGACGAGGAGATCTACGGGTTTTCCCTGCCGCTCGGCGCGACCATCAACATGGACGGCACCGGGATGTACCAGGGGATCGTCGCCATCTTCGCGGCGAACCTCGTGGGCGTCTCGCTCACCCTCACCGAGCAGATCACCGTCGTCACCATCGCGGTGCTCGCGAGCATCGGCACCGCGGGCGTCCCGAGCGCCGGGTTGATCCTCCTGACGCTGGTGCTTACCCAGCTCGGACTCCCCCTCGAAGTCGTCGGCTTTATCGCGGGGATCGACCCGCTGCTCGACCGGCTTCGCACCATGACGAACGTCACCGGCGACCTCGCAGTGGCGACGCTCGTGGCCCACTGGAACGGCGCGGTCGACTTCGAGGACGGCGTCTGGGCGAGCGGCGACCGGGCCCCCTCGATCGCCCCGGGCGACGACTGACGACTACTGCGCGTTTTCGAGCCCTTCGAGTGCCTCGGGGTTTTCAATGGAACTCATGTCACCCAGCTCCTCGCCCGTGTAGCTCGCTTGGATCGCCCGACGGACCACCTTCCCGCTCTGAGTCTTCAGGAACTCGGAGACGAACAGCACCTCGCGGGGGCGGAACGGTTTTCCGAGTTCCTCGCCGACCTGCGCGCGCAACTCCTCGCGCAACGCGTCGCTCCCCTCTACCCCGTCTTCGAGGACCACGTAGGTGATGACCGCGGTTCCAGTGGTTTCGTCGGGCACGCCCACCGCGGCGGCCTGGTTCACTGACTGGTGATCCATCAGCGCGCCCTCGACCTCCGCCGGCCCCACCTTGCGGCCGGCGACGTTCAGCGCGTCGTCGGCTCTCCCATGAAGGAACCAGAAGCCATCGGAGTCCTTCTGGGCCCAGTCACCGTGATCCCACAGCGGCGGCTCGGTGAAGGAGCTCCAGTACTCATCGAGATACCGCTCGTCGCCCTCCCACAGCGATTTCGTCATGCTCGGACAGGAATCGCGCGCGACCAGAAAGCCCCGCTCGTTCGAATCGGCGACCGATTCTCCCGCCGAGTTCACGATGTCGATGTCCATGCCTAACCCAGGTCCGCCGAGCGTGCAGGGTTTCAGCGGCTGGTTCGGCATCGGCATCAGGAAACAGCCACAGATCTCCGTGCCACCGGAGATGTTGATGATCGGGGCCTCGCCGCCGCCGACCTTCTCGTAGAACCACTGCCACGACTCGGCGTCCCACGGCTCGCCCGTCGAGCCCAGAATTCGCAGCGAGGAGAGGTCGTGCTTTTCGACCCAGTCGTCGCCGTGTTTGCGCAGCGCGCGGATCGCCGTCGGGCTGATCCCGAACTGCGTGATCGAGTGGCGGTCGATCATCTCCCAGAACCGATCCGGTTCGGGGTGGTCGGGCGCACCCTCGTACATCACCACCGTGCCGCCGAAGGTGTGGGTCCCGATCAGGGTCCACGGACCCATCATCCAGCCGATGTCGCTCACCCAGAAGAACCGGTCGGCGGGCTT
>NZ_RDQG01000072.1 GCF_003697815.1 Halalkalicoccus subterraneus
TCCATGTGGAAGAACACGTCGTCGTCCGCGTCGTCCGTCGAGATGAAACCGTAGCCGCCAGTGTCGTTGAAGAAATCAACTTCGCCTTTCGCCATTACAAATAGACCAATGCTCCCTCAACGGATAAGGCTTCCGTGACGCGGGTCTGCATGCGCTGAGACCACACACGACGGTCGAACGTCCTACTCGGAACTCCCGTTTTCCTCGAACACTTCCGCGACCGTCAGCACCGCATCGAACTCCGTCGGCGTGCCGTGGACGTTGATATCACCGGCCTCGGCGTCGTACTCGATGAAGTCCGCGCTCGCGGTCTTCGGGAGGTGAGTGTGGTGCAAGGAGAGTTCGACCCGGTCGTACTTCTCGGGTGCGGGTTCGCCGGGCGACTCGTCCTCCCACCGCGCGACCTGCTCGGTGAGTTCCTCGATCGATACCTGGCCCTCCCGTCGGTCGAGGTAGTACAACGCGTATCGACGGCGTTCCTTGCGCAAGAGGTCGAAAACGGTGTCGAGAGATACCATGAGATGGCTGTCGGATTAACACGTGGTACACTCAATAATAAATATACGTCCTGAGACGCGACGCGGTCTCCCGTCCGAGATGGTCGTGTATCGGACACGGATGGGACAGTGGTCCAGCCGTAGAAGCGCGGAGAAGTGCGAGTAGTCCCAACAGGATTCGAACCTGTGTCGAAGCCCCCAGAAGGCTTCAGGATTGGCCACTACCCCATGGGACTACGCTTGCAACCGTCCGTATCGGTCGCTACAATGTAAGCGTTGCGCGTTCCGACCATCTGTGGGACTGAGACACACAACCCGTCCGTGTATAGACCGATATCTACTTGTCCACGAGGTAAGCACGGACGTGTATGTACGTCGGCCGATTCCTGATCGTCGGCCCCGACTGCGGGGCCTACCGCGTTTCCTCGCGCTCGTTCCCGAACCGCCGGATCGTCGAGCGCGACGACCGCCTCACCGTCGGCCCGACGGAGGAGGCAGCGGAGACCGATAACCCCTACGTCTCCTACAACTGCGTTCGCTCCACCGGAAACGAAGCCATATTGGGCAACGGCTCGCACGTCGACCCGATCGCCGAGAAAATCGGGATGGGCTATCCCGCCCGGGACGCGCTCGCTTCGAGCCTGCTCGCGCTCGACTACGAGAAGGACGACTACGACACCCCGCGGATCGCGGGCGTGCTGGACGGGGAGGGCGGCGTCATAGGTATCGTCCGGAGGGACGCGCTGCTGGTCGAGCGCGTCGAGGAACCGACGCTGGTGGCGACCTACGAGAGGGACACACCCGAGGGGATCGACTTCGCGCCCGGAAGCGCCGCGGAGGCCGCCGGGACGGTCTACGATCACGAGTTCGAGCACGCGGTCTGTGCTGCGGGCGTGATCCGTGAGGACGGGGAGTTCGCCTGGGCGATCGAGAACGGACAGGACTGAAGGCCCACCTCCCCCTACGAGGGGTATGTGCGTCGGCCTCGTCTCCGATGTCCACGCGAACCGGGTCACGCTCGAGGCCGCTTCCGACAGGGGAGTCCACGTCCCGCTCCGGACGCTGCTCGCCATCGGGGTCCCCCTCTCGATCCTGATCGCCGTCCTCGCCCTGACGATCCTCTGAGATCGAGCGGCCGAGCGACCGAAAGGCGGACCCGTCGCTGGTCGGTATCTGAGGTATGGCCGACGATCCGGAGTTCGACGTCGAGGACTGGCGGGCGGAACTCGAGGAGAAACGCGACGAGAAGGACGAGTTCTTTTCGACCCATCCCCAGTCGCCGATCCCGCCCGAGGGACGAGGGGGGTTCGACGGACTCGACTACTTCGAGCCCGACCCACAGTACCGCCTCAAGGCGACGGTCTCGATCCCCGAGGATCCCGCTTCCGACCCGGTCTACATGGAGACCACCGCCGGAGGGGAGGTCCGCTATCTCCGAACCGTGGTCCTGACGATGGATCTCGAACGCGAGGATCCCGACCTTGCGGACACGGAACTCGAACTCGCGGGCTACGAACAGGAAGGCACTGATGGCGCGCTGTTCGTCCCCTTTCGGGACAAGACCACCGGCCAGATGACCTACGAGGGCGGGCGTTACATGGAACTCGCGGCCGAGGACGACCTCGCGGAGGGCGACTCGATCGTGGTCGATTTCAACCTCGCGTACACCCCCTTCTGTGCGTACAGCGAAACTTTCGAGTGTCCACTCCCGCCCGAGGAAAACTGGCTCGAGGTCGTGATTCCGGCGGGCGAACGGCTCGAGTAGCTCGGTATCCGAGGCCGAGAATACATACCTCTGGACGCGCTCGCCTCGGGTATGCGCGTCGGCCTCATCTCAGACATCCACGCGAACCGGGTCGCGCTCGACGCCGTTCTGGACGACATGCCCAGGGTCGATCGCCTGCTCTGCGCGGGCGACGTCGTCGGCTACAACCCCTGGCCCGCGGACTGTCTCGAGACGGTGAGGAAACGCGGAATTCCGACGGTGATGGGCAACCACGACCGCGCGGTCGCCAGCGACACCGCCTTCCGGTTCAACGCGATGGCGAAGGCCGGCGTCGAGCACGCCCGTCGGGAGCTCTCCGATGAGCAGTTGGAGTGGCTCGCCGGGCTCCCCGAGGAACGAACGGAGCTAGATGGGAAGGTGAAGCTCGTCCACGGCCACCCCGAGAACCCCGACCACTACACCTACCCCGAGGAGTTCGGGCCCGACCTTCTGGACGAGGAGGAACTGCTCGTGTTGGGCCACACCCACGTTCAGGTCCATGAGGTCTACGAGGAGGGGATCGTCTGCAATCCGGGCAGCGTCGGTCAGCCCCGTGACGGCGATCCCAGAGGGGCCTACGCGGTCGTGGACCTCGACGATCGGACCGTCGAGGAACGACGTGTCGAGTACGATATCGAGCGGGTGATCGACGCCGTCGAGGAGGCAGGGCTTCCCGGGCGAATCGGGGCTCGGCTCCGCGAGGGGCAGTGATCAGAACGCCCTCTGGAGCACTTCGAGAGTTCGCTCGCGGTCGGCCCACGGGACGAAGACGGCGACGCTCGTCGCGCTGGTGATCACGTCGTGGACCGTGATGTTCTGCTCTGCGATCGGCGTGATCACCCCTTGGATGATCCCCGACTGGTTGGGGAGTTCCCCGCCCGTGACGCGGATCACCGCGAAATCTCCCTCAAGGGTCACGCTCGAAAGGGCGTCGTCCTCGATGACCGCCTCGTGTAGGATCGCCTCGGTCTCCTCTGCGGCGTCGGTGTCGACGTAGAAAGTAACGGAGTCCATCCCGCTCGCGACCGCATCGAGGTTGATCCCCTCCCCGGCCAGCGGCGCCGAGAGATCCGAAAGGATCCCCGGCCGGTTGCGAATCGCCCGGCCCGCGATCGTCACACAGGCCAGTGGCTCCTCGCGCATGTCGACGAGGTTCTCGAACTCGCCCTCGATGCTCGTTCCGCCGGTCAGTAGGTCGCCGTGCTGGTAGTGGACGACGCGCACGCCCATCCGACCGTCCTTATAGGAGAGCGCCGACGGGGCGACGACCTCCGCACCGCGAAACGAGAGGTTGCGCAGTTCGTCGACCGAAATCTCGCCGACGTTTCGCGCACCCTCGACCACGGAGGGGTCTCCGGTCATCACGCCCTCGACGTCGGTGACGATGACCACCTCATCGGCGTCCATGTACTTGCCCAGCATCACGGCCGTCGTGTCGCTTCCACCTCGCCCCAGTGTGGTGACGCTCCCCTCACGAGTTTCGGCGAGGAAGCCGGTGATAACGGGGACGACCCCATCGAGGTCAGCGGCGAGTTCCTTCGCGCGCCGGCGGGTCTCCTCGACGTCGACCTCACCGTACTCGTCGGTGATGATCGGCCACTCCTCGCGGCCGGGTTCGACGAAGATCGCCTCGACGCCGCGCGAGGCCAGTGCGGCCTTCAACATCCGCACGGACGTGCGCTCGCCCATGCTGACGATCTCTGCTTTGTCCGCCTCGTCGGTCTCGAAGGTGATGTCCTCCAGCAGATCGTCGGTAGTCGAGCCCATGGCACTCGCGACGACCGCGATCTCGTGGCCGCCCGCGACCGCGCTCGCGATCGAGTCGGCGGCGCGGTTGATCCGGTCGCCGCTTCCCAAACTGGTGCCGCCGAACTTCGCTACGACGCGCATGCGTTTTCACCCGCGTGTGTCGTGCTCATGGGGGTTGATAGCAAAAGCGGACAAATAACCCTACTCATCCGGAGCAGAATTTCCCGACCCACCATCCCGGCGGCCCCGCTCAGGTGAACTTCCGGGCCGTGACGTCGAGCGTATCCAGATCCACGATCGGAGCATAGCCCACGTCGGGGTCGATGTTGACGCTGCGCTGGAATTCGGTCTGTTCCTGCCAGCAGCCGCTGTTGATCGCGGTCACGTTGTTGTAGGTGCCGAAGCCGAGCTTGTGGACGTGGCCCGTGTGGAAGACGTCGGGCACCTCGTCGATCACCAGATAGTCGCGTTCCTCGGGTGCGATCCGCATCTTCCCGCCGTATTTGGGCGCGACGTGGCGCTTCTTCAGCAGGTGGTACATCGCCTTCTCGGGGTTATCGTAGCTCGCTTTTTCTTCAGGTAAGTCCGCGATCATCTCGTCGAGGCTCATCCCGTGGTACATCAACACGGAAACGTCCTCGATGGTCACGGTCGAGGGGTTGCCCGTAATGCGGGCATCGTGGGCGCTCATGATCCCTCTGAGTTCCTCGTCGAAGGCCGGCTGGGGTTCGGCGAGACGCACCGCGTCGTGGTTGCCGGGGATCATGACGATCTCCAGATCGCCGGGAACCTCCTTCAGGTACTCCGCGAACGCCTCGTACTGCTCGTAGATGTCGACGATGTCGAGTTCCTCGTCCTGGTTCGGATAGATACCCACACCCTCGACCATGTCGCCCGCCAGCAGCAGGTACTCGACGTCTTGGGCCTCCGCGGTGTGGAGCCAGTCGGCAAAGCGGCTCCAGGCGTCGGCGGCGAACTCCTGGCTGCCGACATGGACGTCCGAGATGAGCGCGGCCTGGACGTGTCTGTCGGCGGTGTTCGGTTTGTGGGTGTGGGGGACGTCGGGGAAGAAGATCTCGTCGGTGAAGAGGATGCCCGCGTCGTCGGCGAGCGTTCCCCGAACCGCGATCACCTCGTCGTAGACGAGTTCGTTCACGAGGTCCGCGATCTCACGGTCCTTCATCACCAGGCATGGGAAAACACCAGTGGTGTCCTCGAGTTCGATCAACCAGTGACCGCTCGCGGTCGAGCGGATGTCGTTGACCATTCCGATCATCTCGGCGTCGCTTCCGCCGGGCATCGACTGGATCGCGTCGGCGGGCCGGTGGTTGACTCGTCCTCGAAGCTTGCCGGCGAGGCGCTCGTAGCGATCGCGAAAAACGGTCACGAACTCCGAGTACTCGCCGGTTCCCGTACTCTGGCCGGTGATATCGCCCAGGATATCGACGAGCCGTTCTTCGGGGTCGGTCGGAACCCGCTCGCCGTCGCCGCCGGGTTCGTTCGTCGTCGGAACCGAGTCGTCACCCCTATCCTTCGTTTCGACTGGAGTGACAGCGCCGCCATCGGCGACGCTATCGGATCCTTCTGCATCGGAAACAGGGGGGTCGGGGTTCGGGGTGGTCGTGGGAGTACGCGGCGAGTCGCGGGTGTCCCCCTCGACGACCTCTCGGAGGTGGTCGCCGGTGATCTTGAAGGCGTCGGGAGGTGCGGCCTCGACGGCTCGGTCGAGGGCGCGTTCGGGGTCCGACGCGCTCGCGAGCAGGGTGACGGCCTCGCGGTCGGCGTTGTAGCCGCGGGCGGCGAGTTCGGCGATGATCCGTCTGTCCGTCTCTCCGGGCACGACCCCAGGATACAGGGGGTAGAATGAAAAGCGTGCCGAAAGGCGGACCCAGAAGGTTGAAACCAGAACGCCCCAGTAGGAGTGACAATGAGTTCCCCCGGCGACGGTCGGTCGCCCTCCGACGAGGAGTCGACACACGACGGCGAACGAGCGGATCGCCCCGAAACCGTCCGGGGCTGGCTTCGCTGGTTCTGGACCGTCGACCGCGGCAGCGCGATGGTGGTTCGGGAGTTCCTCGTCAGCGTCGGGATGGTGCTGGTCGTCGGACTGCTCCTCTTCTCGCTGGCGGGCGTCTGGCCGCCGATGGTCGCCATCGAGAGCGGGAGCATGGAGCCGAACATGCATCCCAACGATCTGGTCTTCATCACCGACAACGACCGGTTCGTGAACGACGCCGCCTACGGCTCGACTGGTGTCGTGACCTACGAGGCGGGCCAGGAGTCGGGCTACGAGAAGTTCAACGGGTACGGCGACGTGATCATCTACGAACCAAACGGCAACGACCGGCAGGTACCGATCATCCACCGGGCGCATTTCTGGGTCGAGGAGGGCGAGAACTGGTATGACCGAGCCGATCCGGAGCACGTCGGTAACGCGGCCGACTGCGAGGAACTCCGCAACTGCCCCGCGCCCAACGCCGGGTTCATCACCAAGGGCGACAACGAGGTGACGAACCAGCGATACGACCAGGCCAGAGGGATCAGCGGGCCCGTCGCCGAGGAGTGGGTGATCGGCACCGCCGAGGTCCGCATCCCGTGGCTGGGCTGGGTCCGGCTACAACTCTCCGAACTTGCCGCCGGCGGCACGCCACAGGTCGTCCTCGATACGTCACCGGTTTCGGTGGACACTCCAACTTCGGACGGATGGACCGCGCCGACAAAGTGGGCCGACCCCATAGTCGCGTAGCTCTTCGAGAACAGGTGTAGCAGGACGGATCGACCGTTCAGTTGTCGAAACGAGCCTGCACGAAGGGCTGGATCTCCTCGATCTCCGAGAGCCGCGAATCCGCGAGTAGAACGGCTTCCGTCTCCTCGATCGGAACTGACAGACTGATCTCCTTCGTGCGGCCGTACCGCCCCTTCGAGACGACGATCGCGTTGACGATCCCCAGCATGTCGAGTTCGCTGATGAGGTCGGTGACGCGGCGCTGGGTCAACACGTCGGCGTCGACCTCCTCGCACAGGCGCTTGTAGATGTTGAACACCTCGCCCGTGTTGACGTTGTGGACGCCGTTTTTCTCGAGGAGGACGATCGAAAAGAGCACGAGCTTCGACTGGGTCGGGAGGGTCCGTACGACCTCCACGACCCTGTCGAGTTCGATCTTGTCCTGAGCCTGGCGGACGTGGCTCTCGTCGACGCGCTCGGACTGGCTCCGCTCGGCGAGCTCGCCCGCCGTTCTGAGGAGGTCGAGCGCCCGGCGGGCGTCGCCGTGTTCCTGGGCGGCAAACGCGGCACACAGCGGGATCACGTCGTCGGTCAGCGCGGCGTCCTCGAAGGCGATGTCCGCGCGGTGCTGAAGGATGTCCCGGAGCTGGTTCGCGTCGTACGGCGGGAAGACGATCTCCTCCTCACCCAGCGAGGATTTGACGCGCGGGTCGAGGAAGTCGGTGAACTTCAGGTCGTTACTGATCCCCATGATCGACACTCTCGAGTTGTCGAGTTCGGAGTTCATCCGCGAGAGGTTGTACAGGGTGTCGTCGCCCGACTTCTCGACGAGCTTGTCGATCTCGTCGAGCATGATGACGACGACGCGCTCGCGGTAGTCGACGGCGTCGAAGAACTCCTTGTACACCCTGTCGGTGGGCCACCCGGTCATCGGCACCGACTCCATCTCCTCGAGTTCCCCTTCGAGCCCCTCGATCCGCGAGTCGATCTGCCCCGTGTTCTCGAAGGGGGTCGCTTCGAGTGCGGTCGCCCCCTCCTCGACGGCCTCGCGCAGATCCGCGAGATCCGAGAGCCGACGCTCGACGTGGGCCTCGTTCTGCTCGATGAACTTGTTGGCCAGTTGCGCGAGCACTCGATACTGGGTGTCGGTCACCTCGCAGTTGATGTACTCGACCTCGCAGGGGACGTCGTACTTCTTCGAGGTCTGTTCCAGTTCCTGGCTGACGAACTTCGCGCTCGCGGTCTTTCCGGTCCCGGTCTTCCCGTAGATGAGGATGTTCGAGGGCGTCTCACCCCGGAGTGCGGCGACGAGGATCGTCGCCATCTTGTTGATCTGTTCCGAGCGATGCGGGAGTTCGTGGGGGGTGTAGGACGGTCTGAGGACCTCCTTGTTCTCGAAGATCGGGTCGCCGGCCAGCAGGTCGTCGAACAGCCCCTGCGAACCCGATTCCGACTCCTCGAGCACTCCCTCTTCGAGGACGTCCTCGACGTCGACGGCAAACGATCTGTCTTGCTCCTCGTCGTCCGCGCGGTCCCCGTCCGGTGAATCGTTCGCTGTCATGGATCGTGCGTTTCCCGTCCTCGAACCCCCCTGTTTCAACTGGAGGTTGCCGCTCGAACACCCATACTGGCGCTAGAACCGTCCGAAACGATCGATATGAGGGCATCCAAGCGGACGATGAGTGAAACGTAGTGCAGCCGAACCCAAGGTTACAGCGGACCTTAAAACTGTCTTTCCGTCACGAGTGCTGTTCGAGTGGGTAATACTTCTATCTTTTCTGATGTTTTAACTGAACCCCCCACCCCTTCGTTTCGGGTGGAACGGAAACGAGACGCCCCCCTCCCCCTCGAAGGGATATAGAAGAGGAAACTACTAAGACTATAGAGAGAGAACCAGATCCGTAGTACAGTAGTAGAGTTTAGCTAGAATAGAATATTTATTGTCTAGATATATTTTACTAGTGGAATTTATTCGATTTGCGATCGGGGCCCGTCGGATCGAGCGTCTCCAGTCGAAACGAAGGGGTGGGGGGATGACACCGAGAGTTCCCACCTCACGTCGAATCGATGGAAGGTAGTCCCGATATTGGGTTCTGATACGTTCCAGTTCGATCCCTCAGCCGGCCCGGGAGAGTTTCACATCACATATCGTATGGGTGTCTGACGCAGGCTTAAGTACCCCTAACTATTCGTCTACGCGCATGGACGCGCCGTCTGGCGCGGGAGGACAGGATGGGACTGTTCACAGATATCAAAGATAGTATCTCACGCGCGGCAGATCGGCTCTTCGCTACCGATACGCAGAAGCGGATCGGCATCTACGGCCCGCCGAACGCGGGCAAGACGACGCTTGCGAACCGAATCGCCCGTGACTGGACCGGCGACGCGGTCGGCCCGGAGAGTCACGTACCACACGAGACCCGACGTGCCCGCCGGAAGGAGAACGTCGAGATAAAGCGAAACGGTCAGTCGGTCTCGATCGACATCGTTGACACCCCAGGGGTGACCACGAAGGTCGACTACAACGAGTTCCTCGACTACGACATGGAGGAGGAGGACGCCGTCCGGCGCTCGCGGGAGGCCACCGAGGGCGTCGCCGAGGCGATGCACTGGCTGCGCGAGGACGTCGACGGCGTCATTTACGTGCTCGACAGTACGGACGACCCCTTCACGCAGGTCAACACGATGCTGGTGGGGATCATCGAGAGCCAGAACCTCCCCGTATTGATCTTCGCGAACAAGATCGACCTGGAAGAGGCGAACGTCAAACGGATCGAGAACGCCTTCCCGCAGCACGAAACCGTCGAGCTGTCGGCGCTCGAAGGGGAGAACATGGACGAAGTGTACGACAAGATCGCGGAGTACTTCGGGTGATCGAATGGCAGAGATAACCGGTTCGGACGGCAACGGAGTGCAGATCGACCTCATCAGCGGCGAGCGCATGGACGAACTCGCGAGCATGGAGAAGATCCGGATGATCCTCGACGGCGTCCACGACGGCAACATCGTCATCCTTGAGGAGGGTTTGACCCCCGAGGAGGAGTCGAAACTCATCGAGGTGACGATGAGCGAGATCAACCCCGATGGGTTCAACGGTATCGAGATCGAGACCTACCCCAAGTCCCAGACCGGCGGGGGCGGCTTCCTCGGACGGCTGATGGGAAAGGGGGAGACGAAGAAGCTCACAGTGATCGGGCCCGCCAACCAGATCGAGACCCTCCACAAGGACGAGTCGCTCATCAGCGCACTCGTCTCACGAGAGTAACCGTGCCCCATCAGTGCACGGAATGTGGCCACACCTTCGAGGACGGCTCCAAGGAGATGCTTTCAGGCTGTCCGGAGTGCGGTGGCAACAAGTTCCAGTTCCTCCCCGACGGGGCCGAATCCGACGCCAAGCCTGAAACGTCCGACGAACCGCGAGCCGACCCGTCGGCCGCGGACGACCGTGAGGACCGCGCGCAGGCCGACGCTCGCTCCTCGGTGGTCGACGCCGACGAGCTCCCGTCGTCCGAGCCCGACGCCGGTTCCGAACCCGACGAGGCGACGTCCGATCTCTCGGAGCTCCGCGAGGAGCTGAACGACCAGTTCGAGAGCATTCGGATCGTCGATCACGGACAGTACGAACTCAACCTGATGGAGCTCTACAAGCGCGAGGAGTTCATCATCGCGCTCCAAGAGAACGGCCGGTACGTCATCGAGGTACCCGAATCGTTCCGGCGCGGTCTCGAGGACTGACGGCGCCATTACCCCTTCGACCGACCGGTTCCCCGTTTCGCTTACAACGCGCATCGATCGGCGGACGAGTACCGGATCGGGCGCTCGGGTTCACCCGAAGCGGGGGTGGTGTGGCGTTCCGACAGTGAGGCGTGGATGCTCACCATTTATACGGCAGGCTACCGATTCGACCGGTATGAGCCAAGCTACGAAGATCGTCGTCGGAACGATCGCGATCTCGGCGGCCCTCTCGCTCACGCTGGTCGCCTACTACGCGTTCCTCGTCTGATGTTCACGGAGCGTGCCCTCTCGCCCTCGCTTTCACGTGTGCGCGAAAACCACACTCCGGGGGCGCTCGTCCTCGACTGTGAGGGGGATTTCGAGACCCTGCCGCCCGAGGCGCTCGACGAACTGGCCGTGATCACCGAGGGGATCTCCCCCGTCAGCCACCCGAAGGGGTGGCTCCCCGAGGGCGTCCCCGAGATCGCCCGGCGACACGCCGGGTCCGACCTCGTCGTCGGGATGCCGGGTGCCGGGAGCGTCGCGTGGACGACCCAGACGACCCCGCCGATCTGTTTCGTCAAGGCCCGTGTCGAGGGTGTCCCCGAGGGGTTCGTCGATTTCTTGATCGCCGAAGCGCTCGTCGAGATCGGGTTCGAGTTCCCCGAACAGTTCGTCGGCTTCTTCGGCGCGGACTACCCCGACCTCGCGCGCACAACGGGGCTCGGTCCCAACGGGACCTATCAGATCGCGACGGCCCTCTTTGCGGGCTGGCGCGGGCTTCACACCCGCGAGGTCTTCGCGGGGTGGGAGGGAGAGGAGCCCGACCTATACGAGGCGTGGGTCGACGCCGGCCAGCGTCTCGAAGGTCGGGTGGGTGATCTCCCCTCGCTGATCGCCACGAACGAACTCGATTTCGCGGAGGCGACCGAACTGGCCTGTAGCGCGATCAAACATGACCTCGCTCTCCCCGC
The DNA here is from genome assembly GCF_003697815.1 of Halalkalicoccus subterraneus. NCBI lineage: Archaea > Methanobacteriati > Methanobacteriota > Halobacteria > Halobacteriales > Halalkalicoccaceae > Halalkalicoccus > Halalkalicoccus subterraneus. Next base: position 11,425 of record NZ_RDQG01000072.1, read on the forward strand.
GCCCTTCGATGCGCTCGATACGAAGGCGTACCGCGAACACGGCGCTCCGTTCGCGGTGCAGTGGGCCGAAAAGACGTTCGCGACGCTCAACGGGGAGTAACGGCCTAGAACTCGCAGCTGACGCTGCCGTCCGCATCCAAATCGATCGTCCCGTCGAACAGCTCGACATATTTCTGTGCGGTTTCCTCGTCGTGGACCTCCTTCGAGAGGTGAAAGAGCCCGACGGCGTCGTACTCCTCGAGGAGCGCGAGCAGCTCGCCCATGGCGTCGTAGACGGCATCCTCCTCGGCGTAGTAGATCAGTTCCGTCACCGAATCGACCGTGATGCGGAGCTTTCCGTCGTGGCTCTCGAGGAAGTCACGGGCCTGTGAGAGGATTCCCTCGATATCGTGCGGTGCAGAAACGTAGTGGACCTTCTCGCCGCTTCGCCGTGAGTAGCCCCGCTCGACCGAGAGGGTGTCGAGGATCACGGCCCGGGACTCGTCGACGTCGTAGTAGTCGAGCTTCTGCTCGACCTCGCGGGCGGTGGTTCGTGTCGAAATGACGAGGAAGTGGTCGGTGTCGGTCGCGAGGAAGTCGGTGTCGATACGGTCGGTCTCGCCGGTGCTCGGATGGAGGAGGAGAACGCCGGTACCGCCCGGAACTGTCTCCGGTGCGCCTTCGACCGCCAACGTATAGTCCATACCAGAGCCAACCGACGAATCACCTTAAGCGTGGGTGGATCGTACGACCGGGCCCGATCGCCCTCCTCGCGATCGTCTCGGGGGTGAACTGACGCGTTCCGAACCGGTTTTGTCCCCGCCGACCGACGACCTCCCAATGAGCGTCCGCGAGGAGTTCGACGACTGGGCGGCCCAAGGAAGAGATCGAGGAATGGAGGAGCGCCACTGGCACACCGCCAAACACGCACTGGCGCGCATGCCCGTCGAGCCGGGCGACACCGTCTTCGATCTGGGTACCGGCTCGGGATACGCGCTCCGGGCGCTCCGGGATACGAAGGGTGCGGACCGGGGCTATGGAATCGACGGCTCGCCCGAGATGGTGCGAAACGCCCGCTCGTACACCGACGATCCCTCGATAGCGTTCCTGCTGGGTGATTTCGACTCGCTTCCCCTCGCGGACGATTCGGTGGACCACGTCTTCTCGATGGAGGCGTTTTACTACGCTAGCGATCCCCACCACACCCTCGCGGAACTCGACCGGATCCTCCGTCCCGGCGGCACGTTCTTCTGTGCGGTCAACTACTACGAGGAGAACGTCCACTCCCACGAGTGGCAGGACCGGATCTCCGTGGAGATGACCCGCTGGTCGCGCGCCGAGTACCGCGAGGCGTTTCGGAGGGCGGGCTTTCACGTCGCCGAGCAGGACGCCATCCCCGACCTCGACATCGAGATCCCCGACGAGAACGAGTTCCCGACCGACGACTGGAAGGACAGGGAAGAAATGGTCGAGCGGTACCGAACCTACGGTACGCTTCTCACCGTGGGGGTCGTCCCGTAGTTCCACTCGAAACGCACCCCAATCCATCCGAGACGTTCACGGTCGAACGGACCACCGAGCGGGATCCCGGCGGCCGACACCGTCTTTCCCACCGACGAAACCCGTCCGCCACATCGATTCTTCCAGGCTAGTTACTATCCACGACAAATCCAATGGGGGACGTTCACAACCCCTCCGCTTCGACTGGAGCTACAGCACCCAGCCCGCGATCCAGGGGGTGAGAAAGGCCTCGACGAACGAGGCGAGGACGAAGACGGTGGCCAGACCGACCATCACCCAGAAGGCCGTGTGGATCTCCGCTGCGAGCGTTGCGTCATCGATCTCCCTTCGGAAGCGCCGCCAGCCGACGTGTCCGAGGTGAAGCCCCAGCGCGCCCGAGACCGCGAGCGCGGGGACTTCGAGGATGCCGTGGGGGACGATCAGTGCGGCCACCACGAGGAGGTCGACACTGACCCCGGCGACGAGCCCGACGACCACCCCGTTGAACAGCAGATTGACGGCGGTCGGGATCCCGAGGGCGAGTCCCGCAAAGGTCTGACCCAGCGCGACCAGCCAGTTGTTCACCGCGATCATCACGAAGGTGTCGAGCGGGAAGGGACCGAAGACCATCGTCGGATCCCCGATCCCGCCGGTCCCGAGGGCGACGTCGCCGACGGCGAGGTAGCCCCCGAGCGTTCCCACCCCGAACAGGACGAGGCTCACGCCCGTCAGCGCGAGGCCCGCCTTCGATACCACAAACGCCTCCAGCGAGTCCATGCTCCTCGACCACCCCTCCCGAAGGCGGGTCCGAACAGCACGGCCCTCCCCCGCGAGCAGTGGACGGGTGTCGACTCGTTCGCCCTCGACGTAGATCCCGGTCTTCAGCAGGTGGAGCAGGGGGGTGACGAACAGCAGTGTCAGGACCGAAACGACGTTCGAAACGCCGAGGATCGAGAGAAGCGCGGTCGCCCCGGCGACCGCCGCGGTGATCCCGATCGCGATGACGACGTAGACGACGAACGCACCGGGTCGCCGCCGGACGAAGCCCGCGGCACGTTTCACCGCTCCGATCGTCCCCACCCGGTCGATCACCACCGCCTGCGGGGCGAAGACGAAGACCGCGGCGATCAGGAGGAGGGAAACCAACCAGACGGGCGCGAGCAGCGCGGCACCGACCGCGACGAGCAGCCCGATCCCGGGATCGGCGAGGGAGACCGCACCCGCGACGAAGACGACGAGCCCGTAGACGAGCGTCACCAGCAGGTAGAGCCCGTATTCGAGGAGTGCGAGCCCGACGAAGGGCTTGGTGTCCCGGAGCGCACCCGTCACTCCCGACTCGACGGGCTCCCTTCCCAGCAGGGCGGCGTAAACGGTGTGGGTCTGGCCGGCGTGAACGGCCGCACCGACGAGGATCCAGACGGCGATTCCAATGAGAACCGAGAGACCGACGATCGCGAGCACGCCCGGCGTGAACAGGCCCGCGATCGCCTGATCAAACTGTTCGGTCGGCAGTGCGTCGGGGTCGGCGGCCGTCGGGTCCTCGGTGGCCCCCTCCAAGGCGTCGAAATCGGTTTCGGCGAGCGCCTCGTTGAGGGCCGCGAACCGACCCTGTGCGAACAACAGGAGGACGGCGAGAAAGAGTCCGATCAGGGGGACGGTCCGCGCGACGGTCCCGGCGCCGTAGCCGACGAAGTACGCCGGAAGGACGCCGGCGGGCTTTTCGACCAGCGTCGAGACGGCGCCGTCGAGCGCGTCGGTGACCTTCATCGACCCGCTATCGGGCTGTTAGTCGCATAATCGTTACGACCCGTTCGGCGATGTACGTCAGATCACGAGCGACGCGGCGAGCCCCAACAGGACGACCCCGAGCGCGAGTTTCAGGCGGTCGGCGGCGATCCGGTGGGCGAGCCACCAGCCGAGGGTCACGCCCGCGAGATAGGCCGCCGTGAGTACGAATACGAGCGGGGTGACGACCGCATCGAGCAGCAGGTAGTTCGCGGTCGTGAACAGCGCGGTAACGAGAACGACGACCTGGGTGATCGCGATCGTCACGAGCATGGGAACGCCCACGAGAACGAGCGCCGGCGCCGACAGCGCCGCCCCGCCGATACCGAGGAGGCCGCCGAAGACGCCGATGACGAGCCCGATAGCGACGAACGCGAGGAGGTCACTTCCCTCGCGTCCCAGCCGAAACCGCGGTTCGAGGTCGCGGTACTCCCGGTAGAGGATGTTGAGCCCGACCGCAGCGAGCATCGCGGCCAGGATCAGTCCGTACAGTTCGCGTGAGAGGTAGGCGTTGGCCTGCACGCCGACCCAGGTGCCGACGGCGGCGGCGGCGCCCACGACGCCGGCGACCCGCCAGTCGATCTCGCCCGAGCGCGCGAAGACGAGACTCCCGAGGATCGCGCCGACGACGAACGTCGCACTGGCGGTACCGGCGACCTCGGCGGCCGAAAGCGGGGTCAGCAGGTAGAGCCCGGTTACGATGAGGATCCCGCCGGGACCGATGGTCGAGACGACAATCCCGCCGAAAAAGGAGAGGAGAGCGAGTGCGAGCAGGACATCGGTGCCGAGCGCGAACACCATTCCAACCGGTCTACTCGCGCGGCCCTGTTGAGGGTTCGCCCTGCAGGAGCGCCCCTCCGGATCGCTACCGCGAGGCCGAAACCAGCCGGCGGAAGTTCCCGAACAGTCCCGTCGCCGCGAACGCTTCGACTGATCTCTCGTGGGGCTCCCAGCCGTGTTTCCTCGATACGACCTCGTAGAACCGCTCGGTACACTCGGGGTGGAACTGGACGCTCCAGACCGGGACCTCGCGGTGGCGGGTCGCGAACAGCGGGTAGTCCGGAAGCGAGGCGATCGGCTCCATCCCCTCGCCGGCCTCGACCACCCAGTCGCCGTGGACCGCCGCCACCTCCCCGCTCAGGCCGTCGAACAGCGGGTCGTCGCCGAACTCGGGCTCGACGAGCGCACGGCGAAGTCCTCGATGCTCGACGCGCCCGCCGAGCGCCCCGTTGATCGCCTGGTGGCCGAAACAGACGCCCAGCGTGGGGATCCTCTCCCGAACGAGCTCGCGGATCCACTCGGCTTCCACACTCATCCATGGGTGCTCGTCGGCCTCGTAGACGCCCGCCGTGCTCCCCGCAAGGACGACCCCGTCGCATCCCCCGAGATCGGGGGCCGAACCCTCGCTCGCGAAGTCGTGTTCGCGTCGCTTCGGGAACTGGCGTGCGAGCTCCTCGGTGTGGTAGCGCGAGTCGGGGTCGGGCTCGTTGTGGACGACGAGGATCATCGTCAGCGAGTAGCGGGCGCGAGTGGTAATCACTATCGGTGATCGGAAGACTTCGATTGATCCGCGCCCTGTACTACGGGACACTCGTTCCAGTCGCTCCTATCAGTGGAAATCGATGATGGACGCCGGACGGCACGGTCAATCGGGTATCCCGTGACGGTTCAAGTTCACCCTACAGGCGAGCGGGTGAAGTGTCTCGAACCCCTTGCGTACTCAATGAGTAACACGAGTTCCGGCCCGCTCCAACCGGACAGACCGGAGGCCGAGAAACCCTTCCGCGTCGAGGCTCCCTTCGAACCCGCCGGCGATCAGCCCGAGGCGATCGAGCAGCTCGTTTCGGGCTACGAGTCGGGCATGGACCGCCAGACCCTCTTGGGTGTGACGGGTTCGGGCAAGACCAACACGGTCAGCTGGACCGTCGAGGGCATTCAAACCCCGACTCTAGTCATCGCTCACAACAAGACGCTCGCCGCCCAACTGTACGAGGAGTTCAGAAACCTCTTTCCGGACAACGCCGTCGAGTACTTCGTCTCCTACTACGACTACTACCAGCCCGAGGCCTACGTCGAG
>NZ_RDQG01000073.1 GCF_003697815.1 Halalkalicoccus subterraneus
TGACAGAAAAGCTACCTTAGGGATAACAGAGTCGTCACCCGCAAGAGCACATATCGACCGGGTGGCTTGCTACCTCGATGTCGGTTCCCTCCATCCTGCCCGTGCAGAAGCGGGCAAGGGTGAGGTTGTTCGCCTATTAAAGGAGGTCGTGAGCTGGGTTTAGACCGTCGTGAGACAGGTCGGCTGCTATCTATTGGGGGTGTTTTGGTACCTGACGGGAACGATCGTATAGTACGAGAGGAACTACGATTGGTCACCACTGGTGTACCGGTTGTCCGAGAGGGCACGTGCCGGGCAGCTACGTGACACGGGGTAAGAGCTGAATGCATCTAAGCTCGAAACCCACCTGGAAAAGAGGTACCGTTGAGGTCGTTCGTAGAAGACGAGTTCGATAGACTCGGGGTGTGCGCACCGAGGCAACGAGGTGTTAAGCCCGCGAGCACTAACAGACCGAAGCCACACAGTCATACCGCATTTGTATCCGTGACCGGTAAACGGATCCAGGCGTTAACTGAATCGCACGTACACAACAGCACGCAACCGATGATGGCGTACTATGGTTCGATTCCATAGATCGGCATTAAGGCGGCCATAGCGGCGGGGCAACTCCCGTACCCATCCCGAACACGGCAGATAAGCCCGCCAGCGTTCCCGCGAGTACTGGAGTGCGCGAGCCTCTGGGAAAACTGCCTCGCAAGAGGGGCCAAGTACGAGCCCAGGACCGCAATCGGAAGTACACGCTGGGTCCGTCCCGGTGGAACCCGAGACCGGTCCGTTACAACGGCTCGCAACTGGTGGTTCGCCGCCTCCCATTCATATTCAAAGCCCACGACCTTCGAGGTCGTGGGCTTTTTTCATTTACGGAGAGCGACAGCACCAACCGACCGCTAGCCTTATGTCCAATAGACGGGTAGTGCGGCACGTGCCAAGGTGGCAGAGTCCGGCCTAACGCAGCGGCCTGCAGAGCCGCCCATCGCCGGTTCAAATCCGGCCCTTGGCTCTTTACTGCGATCGAACGAAGAGTGCCGACAGCGGACTATGATTCCGTAAGTGAAGTCCGTTCAGGACGGCAAAACGAGCACCGGCCGGTCCGTCTCCGAAACCAGCGAGTACGTCGTATCGCCGGTCAAGAGGTTGATCCACCGATTCGATTCTCGTGGGACGAATACGATCACGGACGCGTCCTCCTCTCGGGCGTCTGCGAGGATCGTCTCGGTTACGTCAGTCCCATAGCTAATCCGATGTTCGACAGTAGCGGTCGAGTCGCGCGTACGCTCATCAACCACGTCGAAGATCGACTCGGCGTTCTCCTCGCGTTGTTCGACCGACGCCTTGTCGATCCCGCCGCCGGCCTTTTCGATGACGTGGAGTGCGACGAGCGTCCCGATCTCGTCGGTCTCCTCGAACAGGCGATCGCAGGTCAGAGCTGCGTCCTGCTCGCTTGCGACGGGGAGCAACACACGCTCGAAGAGTCGCTTAGCCATGGCGATCCTCTCGGACGAGGCTCGGTTCTCGTGACGGTTCCATATGCTACGGTTGCGCGGGCGCGCTCTTAATGGTCCGGTTCGACCGCAACGAAAAGTAACTTCTATACCCTCCGACGAATATCTCTGGGGTATGCAACGACGCGCAGCCGCAGTATACGCCGCGGCTTTCCTGCTCATCGCAATCGGCGCGTGGGCGGCCGGTTCGTTCGGACTCGTCCCGAACGAGTCCGGCCTGACGTGGATAACCGTTCTCAGCGGTATAACCGTCTTCTTGCTCGTTTCCCTATCGTACCTTCCCGTTAGAGGATAGCGGCCGTTTATGGCCTTCCTTTCTTCTAGTTAAGCGACTCGTCCCGTTTCGTATCCACGATCGCTTCACCACTGTTTGCGAACCGTTCGAAGTAAAACCAGGTCGGGCGCACTTGATTTACCGTGTGGCTCCGTTCATATCGCGATGTCGCTTCGCTTTTCACGTCGTGTTCGAAGCGAAAACGGGCCGGGCGCGATTTGAACACGCGACCGTCTGATTAAGAGTCAGACGCTCTGCCGGACTGAGCTACCGGCCCTCACGAGCCACTCACTGCCCCACCGACATAAACATTCAGGATTCGATCCGAACCGCCTATGCTACCGCCCATCGACTCCCACCCATGACCGACGATCCGGACCCGCGGACGTTCGCGGAGCGACTCCTCTCGTTTGATACGACCGACGGCGACGAATTTCCTGCACAGGACTGGCTTGAGGGGCAACTCTCCGACTTCGGCTTCGAGACGTATCGCTGGGAAGCGGATCCGAAGTGTCTCGCTGTCTCTCCATCGTTTCCTGACGATCCCGAAGAAATCGAGACGGCGGGCCGACCCAACGTCGCGGGAGTCCTCGAACTCGGGAGCGGAGTGGGGTCAACGGTGCTTCTCAACGGTCACGTCGACGTCGTTCCCGCGGAGGTCGACCAGTGGTCCTCGGACCCGTTCGAACCGACATGGGACGGCGACCGACTCGTCGCACGCGGCGCAGCGGACATGAAATGCGGGCTCGTGGCCTGTGTCTTCGCCGCCCGCCGGCTCGCTGACGCCGACCTCGACGGCCACGTGATCGTCGAGAGCGTCGTCGGCGAGGAAGCGGGCGGAATCGGCGCGGCGAGTTCGGTTCGGGAGTCGCCCTACCCGTTCGAGCCCGACGCGGGGATCGTCGCCGAGCCGACCGATCTTACACCCGTAATCGCCACCGAGGGATCTCTAATGAAGCGCCTCGCCCTCTCTGGTCGATCGGCCCACGCTGCGACCCCGTGGCACGGCGAGAGCGTCCTCCCACACTTCGAGCGAATTCATCAGGCGCTCGCGGAGTTCGAACGCAAGCGCACCCACGAGGTGACACACCCGCTGTACGAGGAGTTTCCGAGACCGTGGCCGATCGTCGCGGGCACCGTCGAGGCGGGGTCGTGGGCCTCCTCGGTCCCGGCGCGACTCGAGAGTGAGTTCAGAATCGGGGTCGCACCCGGCGAGACGGTCGCTGAGGTCGAACGGCGCGTTGACTCGCTGCTAGCTGAGCTGGTCGCCGATTCCGAGTGGCTCACCGAGCATTCCCCACGCTTCGAGCGCTTTTCGGTACAGTTCGAACCCGCCGAAATCGACCCCGACGAGCCGATCGTTCGCGCCGTCCGGCACGCGCTCGACACCGCAGGGCACGACTCGACGCCCCGCGGGGCGACCTACGGGACGGACGCCCGCCATTACATCGCGGCCGGGATCCCGACGGTCGTGTTCGGTCCGGGGTCGGTTCAGCAGGCCCATTTCCCCGACGAGAGCATCGACTGGACGGAGGTCTCTTCGGGGATCGATCTGCTCGAATCGGCCGGACGAGCGTTCCTTACCGGAAGTACTCCGTGAGCGCCCGATCGATGATCTCGTCGGGCGAGACGCCCTCGAAGGCGGCCTCCCGACGGAGTTCGCGGTAGTTGCCGACGGGGAGGCGAACGGTTATCTCGCCGGCCGTGACGTCGTACTCGGCGAGCGCGTTCTCGGGGCCGGTACCGTCGTTGATCGCGCTCGCGATCGACCGGATCTCCCTGACGGTCAGGTCGTTGTCGACGACCGCCCACGCGAGTTGGAACCGTGCGTCGCCGGCGACGCGCGCGATGTGTTTCGCCGCCGTCGGGGCGATGTGGCCCAGCGCCACGTGGCGTCGCACCGACTGCGGCAGGTCGTGGACGCGCGCCCACTTGCGGATGAACGCCACCGAAACCTCGCCGCCAGCGCGCTCGGCGGCGGCCTTATACGACCCTTCGCCGCGGACGAGCGCGGCGCAGGCGGCGGCCCCCCTGAGCATGTAGATGTTGTCCTCGCTGCCCGCGGTGTTCCCGGCGAACTGGCGGACGGTTTCGGCTGCCTCGGCGAGGCTCTCCGGGTCGTCGGGATCGAACTGGACGGCCTCGCGGGCTCGCTTGCCAGCGATGGTTGCGTCGCCGCGGACGACGGGCTTTCCGACCGGCGACTCACGATCGCTTCGCGGATCGCCCGGCCGCTCGGTGGTCATGTGACATCATTACACTCCGCAGGCAAAACGTCGTCGTTAGTCGGCCTGCTCGCGTTCGCGTTCACGTCTCTCGGAGAGATGCTCCCAGATTTCAGTGCACCCGGCGCCCTCCTCGACGTCCGCGAGGTGATCGTCGTCGCGTTTCTCGTCGCTCATCGTTCGTCCCCCTCGTACAGTTCCGGTGCGACATCCGCTGGTGCGTGCTGGCGGTTCTCGTCACGAGTCCGTGTCATCACTGTCCCGTTAGTGGCGACCGCGTATAGACCCGCGTGCCGGGACAAGCGCTACCCCAACTCCCGTCTACCGGAGATACTCGTCCCTATCTCGGTCGTTTGTTCTCCCCCTGAATCAGCCGACGGCGGCCGATTTCGCGTATCCAAAGCGTCATCGGGCTCGGTACGCCTTGCGAGGGCCGATGGGCTAAGGGCGTGGCGGACGTACGGGCGGTATGGACGTACCAGTTCGGATCCTCGATGACGGGGCGTGGATCAGCGTCGACGACTCCCGCGAGGTCGGCGTCAGCGACCTCTGGCGGCTCTCCGAGCACGACTTCTGTAGCTGCGAGGTCGCAGACGTACTCCTCGAGGCGTTCTTCGAGGTGCGCCCGAACGACGACGCGGTCGAGGTACGCGCCGTCGGTCACTGCATTACCTGCGGCGAGCGCGGGTCGATGGGGTGGCTCACCATCGGTCACGTCGAGGACGGTGTCTTCGTTCCGACCGATCCCGGCGAGGAACACCGGATCGAGCCCGTCTAAATACCAGCAACATAATCCTATACCACTGAGCACCGGTCACGGTTGACGAGAGAGCGGGGCGTTTACGCGTGGGGGAATAACGGATATCCATGCCAACTGATACTGAGAAGTGGAAGGACGAGGTCTACGGGACGGAGATCCGGGACCACATGGAACGGTTCGCGGAGGAGGGCTGGGAGGCGATCCCGGAGGACGAACACGACGCGTGGTTCGAGCGCTTCAAGTGGTACGGGCTGTACCACCAGCGCGCCGGCCAGGAGAGCTACTTCATGATGCGGATCGGCCCGCCGAACGGCGTGCTCGAACCGGGGATGCTCCGCACCATCGGCGAGATCGCCAAGGAATACTCGACGGGGCCCGCCGAGAACCCCGAGTTCGGCAACGGCTGGGCCGACTACAGCACCCGGCAGGCCATCCAGCTACACTGGATCAACATCGAGGACGTCCCCGAGATCTGGGACAAGCTCGAAGAGGCGGGTCTCTCGACGCTGCAGGCCTGCGGTGACTCGTGGCGCAACATCGTCGGCTGTCCCGTCGCTGGCAAGGACAAACACGAGCACGTCGACGCGCTCGATACTATCCACGAACTCCACGACACGTTCAAGGGCAACGAGGCGCACTCGAACCTGCCCCGCAAGTGGAAGGTTTCCGTTACGGGGTGTGACGAGGGCTGTGGTCAGGGCGACATCAACGACCTGGGCTTCGAGCCCGCCGCAAAGGAGATCGACGGCGAACGCGTCGAGGGCTTTAACATCCGCGTCGGTGGCGGACTGGCACGAAACGAGCCCCGCTTCGCGCGGAACATCGACGTCTTCGTCACGTCCGAGCAGGCCACAGACGTCGCCGGCGGGCTCAGTGCGCTCTTTCGCGATCACGGCGACCGCGAGAACCGCTACAACGCCCGGATCAAGTTCCTCGTCGACGAGTGGGGCCCCGAGAAGGTTCGGGACGTCCTCCAGGAGGAGTACGTCGACTTCGAGATGCACACTGCGGGCGAGGACCTCCGCGAGAACTACTCGTACAACGCCGGCACCGCCGACGGCCACGCCGACCACGTCGGCGTCCACGAGCAAAATGACGGCAACTACTACGTCGGCCTGAACGTTCTGGTGGGTCGAATGGGCGCAGACGAGGTGATCGAACTCGCGGACATCGCCGACGAGTACGGCTCCGGCGAGGCACGCGTCACCCAGCGCCAGAACGTCATTCTCACGGACGTCCCCGAGGGGAACCTCGATGAGATGCTCGACGAGCCGCTGCTCTCCGAGTACAGCCCCGATCCCCACCCGTTCCAGCGCGGCTCGATCGCGTGTACTGGTACCGAATTCTGCTCGCTGTCGATCGTCGAGACCAAAAACAGACAGGTCCGCTTCTCGCGGTGGCTCAAGGAGAACGTCGAACTGCCTGAGGACGTCGAGGACTTCCATATCCACCTCTCGGGCTGTACGGCCTCCTGTGCCCAGCCTCAGATCGCCGACGTCTCCCTGCGGGGGATGAAGACCCGCAAGGACGGCGAGCCCGTCGAAGCGCTCGACATCGGCCTCGGAGGCGGCCTGGGCGAGAACCCCAATTTCGCCGACTGGGTCACCCAGCGCGTGCCCGCAGACGAGGTGCCCGGCGCGATCGCGAACCTGATCGAGGGCTTTGCGGCGGAGCGAGAGGAGGGCCAGACCTTCCGGGAGTTCGTCGTCGACCGCGACGAGGAGACCCTCTCGGAGCTCGTCGAGCCCGAGGAGACCTCCTACACCGATCCCTATATGCACAACACGAAACAGACCTGGTATCCCTACGCCGAGGACGACGACCTGGACTCGAGTCCCGCTCCGACGCCCGCCGACGACTGAGGGCTCTTTCCTCCCCTTTCTTTTCCGTTTTCCACACTCGCTAAGTGCTTCGCCCGTCTCCGTTCCCCTATGCCCGACCGCATCATGAGGGTCAACGCCTACACGACCTTCGACCTGCTCGACGGCGAGGCCACCGGTCACGGCTGGACCGACGAGGCGCTCGCGATCCTGAACGTCACCGCACCCCGCGAGAACCCCGATCACGTCTCGCTCGAACTCGAACTCGACAACACCGACCTCGAGAACCTGCCGGCACACGCCGACAGCGTCACGCTCTCGGCCGAGCAGGCCCGGACGCTCGCCGCTGAGTTGGAAAAACAGGCCGACCGGGTCGAAGCGGCCGGCGAGTGAGTGGCCCAGCACGTTCATAACCACCCGGACGCTATCCCGTCGTAATGGCCGAGTGGAAGCGCGATCTGGGAAGCGGGCTCGTCGTTCTCGTCCCGCTTCTGGTGACGCTCTACGCCACCGCGTGGTTGTTCCTGTTCATCGCCGGCCTCCCGGTGGTCGGCGTGATCGAGGGACCGCCCGTCCGGGTCACCGTCACCCTCGGCGTGTTCGTTCTCGCAGTCGCCTTGGTCGGGATGGCGACACGCACCGCGGGGGGTGCGCTCGCGAGCAGTTGGATCGATACGCTGATCAATCGTGTGCCACTTCTGCGCGTGATCTACAACTCCTCGCAACTCGCCGTCGAGACGGCCGTCTCCGGCAACGGGGAGCTCAACGAACCGGTCAAAATCACGACGTGGATGGGCGCACGTATGACCGCGTTCAAGACGGGCAAGAAGACCGCCGACGGGCGCATGGTCCTGTTCATGCCGACCGCGCCGAACGTCACCACCGGCTACGTCATCGAGGTCGACCCCGGGAACGTCGAGCCCACCGACGAAACCGTCGAGGAGGCGATGACCCGCATCCTCAGTGCTGGGTTCGGCGACCGGGATCGTCCGGGCGGCGAACTCGTCGGTCCGCCGGACGACTAGACAACGTCGGCCTCGACGCTTCCGATCCCCTCGACGTGTGCACGCACCCGATCGCCCGAGGAGATCACGCCCGCACCCGGCGTCCCCGTACTGATGACGTCGCCCGCTTCGAGCGTCATCACCCGCGAGTGAAACGCGACGAGTTCCCGGGGTGAAAACAGCATGTTCGCCATTCTGTTCTCGGCGACCGTCTCGCGGTTTCGCTCCGTCCGGACCCCCCGCTCCTCGAACGCCGGCGGCGAATCGGGCACCGCGATGGTCGGTCCGAGCACGAGAAACGTGTCGAAGCTCTTCGCGCGCGTGAGGAACCGTGGGTTGCGCTCCAACACGTCCTCGGCGGTCATGTCGATCACCGGAAGGTAGCCCGCGATCACGTCGTCCGAGTCATCGACGTTACTGGCAGTTCGCCCGAGCAGAACCGCCAGTTCCCCCTCGGCGGTCACGCGGTCGGTTTCCTCACTTGGCGGCAGGCGGATCGGCCCGCCCGGACCCGTTACCGCAGTTTCGGGTTTCATGAAGCTCGCGGGCTCCTCGGGGCGGTTCTCGCCGAGGTCGCCCGCGTGCTCCTCGTAGTTCAGCCCGATCCCCCAGAGCTTACCCAGCGCCCCGCGAGCGATCGGCATTCCGAACGAGAGCTTCTCGCTCGGAACACGCCGGACGGGGAGCTCATCCGGATCGGGCAGTTCACCCGCCGCGGCCGCCGGAAGGGCTTCTGCGACGCTCTTGAAGCCGGCCGCCGACAGGTGGACGAACCCCCCCTCGTCGCCGAGCAGCGGGCGGCCCGCCGCAGTGCGCGTGAGATACTTCATTTCCGATCCGTCCAGAAGTCGAAGGAACGCCCCGGCGCGAAGACGTCGAGACCGACGGCGCGTTCCTCGCCCTCGTTTTCGACCCGGTGGGACTCCCATGCATCGAGCCACACGGAGTCGTACTCGCCGAGGGTGACCGTCTCGTCCTCGGTGTGAACCGTGAGTTCGCCCTCCAGACACAGACAGACCTGCTCGTTCTCGTGGTCGTGCATCGGCGAGGAGTGGCCCGGCGGCTTCTCGAACCACTCGAAGGTGAAGGCCTCGCTGCCGGCGAGGGCCCGGCGCGCCCACCCCTCCTCGGGTTCGTAGCGCTCGGCCTCGTCGAACTCGACGGGTTTCACAGGTTCGAAGCCCCCGCCCCGCCGTCGATCGGCACCGACACGCCGTTGACGAAGCCCGATTTCGGCGAGGAGAGGTACGCGACGGTGTTCCCGAGTTCGATCGGGTCGCCGATCCGTTCGAGGGGAACGCCGTCGCTCCAGTCGGCCAGTCCCTCTTCGTACGAACTGTAGTCGCCCCGGTCGACCGCCTGATCGACCAGTTCCTCGATACGGGCGGTCTCGTGGGGGCCCGGCAGCACCGCGTTGGCACGCACCTCGGGCGCGAGTTCCTGCGAAAGGGTCTTCTCGAGGCCGATGACGCTCATGCGAACCGAGTTCGAGAGTACCAGCGAGTCGATCGCCTCCTTCACACTGCGGGAGGTGATGGTGACGATGGTACCCCCGCCGTCCTGCAGATGCGGGGCGGCCTCCTTCACCAATCGGACGACGCTCATCACGAGCAGGTCGTAGGCGTCGTACCAGTCCTCCTCCTCGGTCTCCATGAACGGGCCGCTGGGCGGGCCGCCCGCGCTGGTCACGAGGTGGTCGATCCCGCCGAACTCCTCGATGGTGGTTTCGACCAACGTCTCGATGTCCTCGGGATCGGTCAGATCGCCCGGCTGGGCGACGACCTCGCCCGCAGCCTCCGCCTCGATCTCCTCGCGGGCTGCCTCCAGTTGCTCCTCGTCGCGCCCGTTGATCACCACGTTTACGCCCTCGCGCGCGAGCGCCGTCGCCGAAGCCTTACCCAGTCCGCTTGAGGACGCCGTGACGAGCGCCGCGTTCCCGTCGATCTGTAGATCCATGACGTGGATATCCGCGCGAGCAACGCCCAAAAGGGTTCGCCTGGCGGCAGTTCCTATCGATCCGGGTTGCCGGAGGTCTCCGTGGACGACGAACCGCCTCCACTCGCGTGCTACGTGGAGTCTCTGACAGTAAGGGTTTATGTAGCTGGGCACGCCCCTTCCGGCATGCCCGCAGACCTCGTCGACCCCGAGACTGCCGATCACATCGTCCGCACCTGCCGCACCGCCGTCGGCGACAGCCTCCGCTCGGTGACCTACTTCACGCGCGACGACTTCGAACAGCTCTACCTGCGAAGCGACCTCGAACAGGACGCCGACCTCTCGACGTTCCTCGGCAACGAATGGCGTGGCTTCCAGATCACCGAGGACGCCTATCAGGGTTCGGAACTCGGTGACTACCGCTATACGATCCGCGTCTTCGACGGCGGCTACCTCGTGCGTCTGACGACCGACCGGGAGGGCGTGCTCGTCACCACCGACGGCATCAGCATGCAGGACTTCGAGGCGCTCGCCAGCGCGATCGGCGCGTTCCTCCGCTAGAACGAGAACGATCCTTCCCGTCTCCCTCGCGAGCAGCGCCTGTCCCAGCGTGTCACCAGAACCGACGGTTCCGGTTGCCCAACGAGAGCACCGCTCTCGCGGATGTTGTTGATCTTGTGTGCTCCCCGTGGAGCGAGTTCTCCCGTTTGAGATAGATCTCCGCACCGTAGCGCTCGCTCAGGTTGCGCGCGCGATACAGCGGCGTCGGCCACCCGGCGAACTCCTCGAGATAGCTTCGAAACTCATCTCGGAACTCCTCGACTTTGCCGATCCCGTCGTAGGCCGTCGCGAGTTCCGAGAGCGGTCCCTCGAGTGTCTCGGGCACGTGACGACCATCGTATTACCTCGAACTCCCCTGACGACCCGCCCGAGAGTTCTCCCGATGGCGCATAACGAATACCCTCGGCTACCCGATCGGGAAACGAAAACCGCGAGAAACGAGCTCGGAACCCGGGCGATCAGCCCAGACTGCCTTCCATTTCGAGTTCGATGAGGCGATTGAGCTCGACGGCGTATTCGATGGGCAGTTCTTCGGTGATCGGCTCGATGAAGCCCGAGACGATCATCTGT